>JAGBVQ010000075.1 GCA_017630245.1 Alistipes sp.
GATGCTCCATTTGAGGTCTATGGGCACCCCGCAATGAGCGGTTGCAACTTTAAGTTTACGCCCCGCTCAACTGCCGGAGCAAAGAATCCGCCGCTGCTTGACCGGGAGTGCCGAGGTGTGGATCTACGCAAGGTCGATTGCCAGACGATTATCTCCGAGGGCTTTACGCTGAAATATGTGATCGATGCCTACCGTCGCACGGGTAGCCGTGGTGAGGAGTTCTTTACACCCTTCTTCGAGAAGCTGGTCGGTGTGGACTACATCCGCCAGATGATTATCGAGGGTCGCAGCGAAGAGGAGATCCGCGCTCGCTGTGCTGGTGATGTTGCCCGCTTCTGTGAGCAGCGAACCCCCTACCTCCTATACGAATAGATGAAGTTACTTGAAAAGCAATAGGCTGTCAATCGAACTTGTTGACAGCCTATTGCTCTTTTGTGCCCATTACGGAGCTATGCTACAATTTTGAATTCTCCAACTCATTCAGCCACTCCTTGACGAAGGCATCCGAGGGCATACGCAAATCGCCTCTGGGCGAGAGCGATACTGAGCCAACCTTCGGGCCGTCGGGAGCAGCCGAGCGCTTGAACTGTTGCGAGAAGAAACGCTTGAGGAAGATCTTCAGCCAGTGACTGATCTCCTCTGCCGAGAACTCCTCACCGAATGCGTGCTGTGCCAGATATTCGATCTTTGCAGGCGAGAATCCATTGCGCAGGAAGTTGTAGATAAAGAAGTCGTGCAGAGAGTAGGGACCTACCAAATCCTCGGTCTTCTGGGCGATATTTCCGTCGCTGTCGGCCGGCAGAAGTTCAGGGCTGACGGGCGTAGCAACGATATCGTGCAGTGTTGCTCTAACCTTTTCGTTCGTGTCATTCTCGGCTTTCCACTCAACAAGTTTGCGTACCAAGGTTTTCGGAATAGAACAATTCACGTTATACATCGACATCGAGTCTCCATTGTAGGTTGCCCAACCGAGTGCCGCCTCGCTCAGATCGCCCGTGCCGATAACGATTCCGCCCACCATATTGGCAAGGTCCATAAGTATCTGTGTGCGCTCGCGAGCCTGCGAATTTTCGTATGCGGCACCACGATCCTCGGGGTTTAGCCCCAGATCTGCGAAGTGCTGCTCGCACGCCTTGCGAATTGGAATTTCGCGCAGAGTGATACCCAACTCCTCCATCAGAGTAAGTGCATTCTGATATGTGCGGTCGGTAGTGCCGAATCCAGGCATTGTAACTCCGACAATACCCTTGCGGTCGAGGCCGAGCAGATCAAACGTTGCAGCCGTAACCAGAAGCGCAAGCGTAGAGTCCAGACCTCCCGAGATACCGATAACAGCCTTCGTGCATCCGATGTGTGAGAGTCGTTGAGCCAGACCTGCTGCTTGAATAGAGAAGGCCTCACGGCACCCCTCGTTAAGATCAGCAGGGATAAACGGAGCCGGATCTATCGAGCGTTCCAGCTTGCTCTCGGGCTGAGGAAGGTCGATATGCAGAATATCAAAACGAGTGTCGAGGTTTATGAACGAGGTGTGGCGACGGCGCTCGTTGAAGATATGCTCCACGTCGATATCGGCCACAGTCAGGCGCTCGTCACGCACGAATCTCTCGCGTGCGGCGATGATCTCTCCATTCTCGGCAATGATTCCGTTGCCCGTAAAGACAAGGTCGGTCGATGATTCTCCCACGCCAGCCGAGCAGTAGATATATCCACATAGGGCGCGTGCCGACTGCTGCTTGATAAGCGAGCGCAGGTATGTGTGCTTGCCCAGAATCTCGGGCGTAGCCGAGAGGTTAAAGATGAGCGTAGCACCCGCCAGAGCCATATCCGACGAGGGCGGTGCCGGCACCCACAGATCCTCGCAAATCTCCACGCCGAATCTTACGCCGTGCACCTTGAAGAGGAGATCCGCTCCGAAACGCACTCGCTGTCCGCAGATTACAATCTCGGTGTTGCGGATATCGCGGCCCTCCGTAAACCAACGGCTCTCGTAGAACTCCGAGTAGTTGGGGATGTAGCTCTTGGGAACAATACCCTCAATCTTGCCGCCGGCGATTACCACGGCGCAGTTATAGAGGTTGTTCTTGTAGTATATCGGCATTCCGACAATCGAAACTATAGGCTGAGGATTGGCCAACAGAGAGCCTAATGCCTCATCTGCAGCTGCCAAAAGGCGAGATTGCAGGAATAGATCTCCGCAGGTATAGCCCGTAATCGAAAGCTCGGGGAATACCACCACACTTGCGCCTTGCGCCACCGCTTCGGCCGTCATTCGACTGATAGCCTCGGCATTAGCCCTACAATCGGCAACCTTCACTAACGGAGTGGCTGCTGCCACCTTAACAAAACCAAATCTACTCTTCATACTTTTTTTATTTTGCCCAGAGCTGTGCGAGGTTGATAATTACCTTCACTGCCTTCTCCATCGAGTTCAAGGAGCAGTACTCAAACTTACCGTGGAAGTTCATACCGCCGGCGAAGATGTTGGGACAGGGTAGACCCATAAACGAGAGGCGTGCACCGTCAGTACCACCACGAATCGGGCGAACGATCGGCTCGACATCAGCCTCGCGCATAGCCTCCAGCGCCTTGTCGATAACCTGCGGATGCGGCTCGACCATCTTGCGCATATTGTAATACTGATCCTTCAGCGTGAGGGTCAGCACACCTGCGCCATATTTATTGTTGAGCATACCGACAATGTCGTACATCCAGACCTTCTTCGCCTCAAATTTATCGGCATCGTGGTCGCGGATGATGTACGAAATCTGTGCCTGCTCGACCGTTCCGTTGATGCCTACGCAGTGGTAGAAACCCTCGTAGCCCTCGGTGTGCTCGGGACGCTCCTGTGCAGGGAGCAGCGAGTTGAGCTCGCAGGCAACCTGAATGGCATTGATCATCTTATTCTTGGCATAGCCCGGGTGTACGTTGCGACCCTGAATCGAGATCTTTGCCGAGGCAGCGTTGAAGTTCTCGTACTCCAACTCGCCCTCGTAGCCGCCATCCATCGTGTAGGCGAAGTCGGCACCAAAGGCTGCAACATCGAAGAAGTCGACACCGCGACCAATCTCCTCGTCGGGCGTGAAGCCGATGCGAATCTTGCCGTGCTTAATCTCGGGGTGAGTCATCAGGTACTCCGCAGCGGTCATAATCTCCGCTACGCCACCCTTATCGTCAGCACCCAGCAGGGTGGTGCCGTCGGTGTGAATCAGCGTGTGGCCCACAAACTTCTTAAGTTCGGGGAACTCCGCAACCTTCATCGTAAGGCTGTTGTTCAGCACGATATCCTCGCCGTCGTAACACTCAATGATGCGGGGTTTTACATCCTTACCGCTCATATCGGGTGCGGTATCGACGTGTGCGATAAATCCGATTACGGGAGCGCTCTCGTAGCCCTCGCTTGCGGGGATAGTTCCCATTGTGTAGCCGTATTTATCGGTCACGACCTCGGTCATTCCGAGTGCCTCCATCTCCTCTCGGAGCATATTCAGAAGGTCGAACTGCTTCGATGTCGAGGGGAATGTTTCGCTATTCTCATCTGATTGTGTATCTATAGATACATATTTCAAAAATCTCTCTTTAAGTTCCATATTTTTCAATAATTAAATTTAAAATCAAAGTTCTGTCTTTACGAATGCAACATTACCTTTATCCCTATGGGCAACATCTAGGCGGTCCTCGATAAATGTCAGATAAACATCGCCTCGATATTCGCACAAACTATAATACTGCATACTATTTTTTGCCACGAACTCCCATCCAAAAACAATGTCGCCATTCTGGTCCACCTCCGAGAGTTGTACGCGACTGCGGTGGATGGTCTTGGAATCAACCTTGTAGTGGGGGTTGACATTGTACATTGCATACACTTTATTGTTGCGTACAATCATTTCGGGACGAGAGCAGTCGTCTGTAATCTTGTGAGGCTTGCGCAGGCACTCGCCCGTGAGCGAGTAGACTCCCAGATAGCAACCACGCTTGGGGCGCAACTCCTTCTTGTAGTTTGCCGTGCGGGCAATAATGTAGATGCGACCCTCGTGAATCGCTATCGAGCCTTCGGTTGAGCCGTGCGTAAACTCCGGACAGGTGAAAACAACCTCGTAATTAATTCCATCTTTTGTGCGAACAATAATCGGTATGGAGTACTGCATCGCCCAATTGGAGAGAATGTTATAATACCAGCCATCGTGCTCAACAAAGCGCTTGTCGAGTACGGGTCGTTCAAAGTCCGTGAAATCGCTTATGCCGAGATGTCTGTAATACTCCTGTGTGCCTGATGTTGATATCGGAAGCGTTCTTGTCTGCTCGCCATCACGGAATGTGAGGGTGCAGGGGGTCATCTTCCTTTTGGCCAGACCACTCTTGGGGTCGATGTCGAATGCCATCAGATCGGCTTCGCCATCCTCTTGGCCTTGGAATATGCAACGAACACCATTTTCGGTCTTGAGTAGCACCGGATCGTAGGGTGCATACATATCCTGCTTGTAGCCCTCAAACTCCTCGCCAGGGCTGACCAAGCGGGTATGCTCAATTTTGGGTGACTGCCACTTACGGATGTCGAAACGACTGAGCATCAGGTTGATAGTGGTGTATGAGGGTTTCTCGACATTATTGACCTTGTCGCAGTAGTAGGCAACCCACACCTCGCCCTTGTCGGTGATAAGGGTCGAGAGTGCGTGCGACATCTTGTTATCGGGCTCCGAAACGAGGGTCGCCTTTGTTGCATCAACGGGGCACGTTACTTTCGGCGTGCGAGCCGATGCACCGAGTGATACAAGCAGAGCTATTACCAATAAAGCTATACGTTTCATCTTTACAGATTAGTCTTTACGAATGAGATATTACCCTTCTTGGCCTTGGCGCGGTTGAAACGGTCCTCGCCAAAGGTGAAGTATACATCTCCCTTATACTCGTTCAGACAGTAGTACTGTATACTATGCGGCGAAGCAATCTCCCAAGCCTTCTCAACTGTTCCCATATCGTTGAGGATAGCCAGACGTACACGGCTGCGGTTTGCGCCTTTTCCGTTAGGAAGCAGGTAGTTAGGCTTCACGTTGTACATCACATAGACTGTTCCATTGTGGTTGAGGAACTCGGGGCGTGACTCGATGTCGCCAATCTGATAGGGCTTGCGCAGACACTCTCCCGTGAGCGAGTAGACGCCGAGGAATGTACCTGCCTTCAACTTGTTTTCGGGGCGCGATGTGCGGGCGATGATATATACTCGCTCGCCCTCGATAGTCATTGCAGCCTCCGATGCTCCATACTTGAAATCGGGACACGAGTAGACCACCTCGTAGTCAACACCATCTTTGGTGCGAACTACGATAGGCACCGAGCCTGCGCAGCACCAACTCGAGATAACGTTGTAGTACCACTCGCCGTGCTTGGTGAAGTTCTGGTCGAGCAAGGGGCGCTCATAGCCTTTAAGGTTGGTAACGCCAAAGTCTGCATACACCTCCTTGAATGCCTCCGAGGTCATTGTAATGCTCTTCTTTACTCCGTTGTGGGTGTAGTTGATGCGGCAACGATCAACAAATCCGATGGGTTTGCCATCCTTGGAGTCGATGTCGAATACAGCCATTACCGAGTCGCCATTCTCGCGAGCCTGGAATATACAACGGATCTTGTCGCCCAAATCCAACAAAAATACATCATAGGGCGGGAAGTTAGCATCCTGCTTGAACTCGCCAATGCTGCCACCTGTCTTGAGCAGCACCGAGTGCTCAATCTTACCTGACTTATATTTCTTAACATTGAACTTGCTCAGCGCCAGGTCGATTGTGAGGTTCGAAGGATCCTCGTGGTTGTTTTGGCAGTCGCGGATATGTGTAACAAAGACATCTCCATTCTTGTTGATGATAGCGGCCGAGCTGTGCGACATCTTGTTTGCAGGGTCAGAAATTACAACTCCATCCTCCACGTTGAACGGGAAGAGAGCCTTCGGTGCCTTTGCCGCAGCCGATAAGGTAAAGCAGCTTGCTGCCAGAATAAGAATAAAACGTTTCATATCAATCTCTTGGTTAGTTGTTAATCTTCTTTCTTTGCTTTCAGTGTGTGAACGGTAAAGTAAACGGCCAGAGCGACGTACATTGCCAGAGCCAACCACTCGGCACCATTAGATGCGGCCCAAGCTCCCATATACATATCCACTCCTACGAACTTCAGAACGGCTGCCACAACACCCATCAATGCGCCACCGGCGATGAAGCCCGAAGCAAGCAGGGTACCGCGGTCGAAACGAGCCTTGTTGAGTGCCTCATCCTTCGAACGGTTCGATACGAACCAAGCGATAGCACCACCGGCTACGAGCGGAGCGTTGAGTGACATCGGGATAAACATACCCAGCGAGAAAGCCAAGGCCGGAACGCCAATCCAATTGAGCACCAGAGCCAACGCTGCACCCGCAAAGTAGAGTACCCACGGAGTCTCGCCACCCTCCATAAGGGGCTTGATGACCGCTGCCATAGCATTGGCCTGCGGAGCAGTCAGAGCGTTCTCGCCAACAAATCCGTAGGTCTTGTTGAGGATAATCATCACACCTGCAACAGTCACAGCCGATACGAACGTACCGAGGAACTTCCAGGTCTCCTGCTTGCGAGGTGTGGTGCCGAGCCAATAGCCAATCTTCAGGTCGGTGATGAAACCTCCTGCCATCGAGAGAGCTGTGCAGACTACGCCACCGATGATAAGGGCTGCGGTCATACCGGTCTTGCCGTTAAGGCCAATCGAAACCAGCACGAGCGAGCTGAGGATAAGTGTCATAAGTGTCATTCCCGATACGGGGTTGGTGCCGACGATTGCGATTGCGTTAGCAGCAACGGTCGTAAAGAGGAATGCGATAACAAAGACAATCAGCAGAGCGATGATTGTGTGGAACCAATTGCCCAATACTCCAAATTGGAAGAATACGAGAGTCGAAACCAGCACACCGATGATAACCGAAAGGATAACCTTCATCGAGATATCTCGCTGTGTGCGCTCGACCTTCTCATCCGACTTCTTGCCGCCCAACTCCTTGACAGCCAGACCTACGGCAGACTTGATAATGCCCGCCTGCTTGATGATGCCGATAAGTCCAGCCATTGCGATACCGCCGATACCGATAGGACGTCCATACGCCTGGAAGAGCTGCATAGCGGTCATCTCTGCCGCCTCAGCCGAAGCGTAACCCACCAGCGGAACAATCACAAACCAAACAAGGCACGAGCCTGCGGTGATGATTACGGCATACTTTAGACCGATGATGTAGCCCAAACCGAGCAGAGTTGCTCCGGTGTTCATCGAGAACTCAACCTTGAACTTATCTGCCACAGCCACGCCCCACGCGGTCATCTTGGTTGAGATATTCTCTGCCCAAGCACCGAA
>JAGBVQ010000076.1 GCA_017630245.1 Alistipes sp.
AAAACATATTTTGACATAGTTTTTATTTTTCTATTGGCAAACGACGAGAAATGTGTTATAATTATAGGTAATAAACTGAAAGGCAGAGTTATAAGATGAACAACAAACAAAATTTATATACACAACTCTATGAAAAAGCATAATTTCAACGCTGGACCATCTATTCTTCCCGACGTAGTTCTTCAGAAAGCCGCTCAGGCAATTATTGACTTCAACGGATCAGGACTTTCGTTGCTCTCGATCTCCCACCGTACAAAGGATTTCGAGGATGTGCTAAACGAGGCGCAGTCACTCTTCCGTGAACTGCTCCACATTCCCGACAACTACAAAATTTTCTTTGTTAGCGGTGGCGCAAGCACCCAATTCTTCCATATCCCCGCTAACTTCCTTAAGGGCAAGGCCGGATATGTAAATACCGGTGTTTGGACCAAGAAGGCAATCAAGGAGGCTAAATATTATGGCGAGGTACAGATCGTTGCTTCGTCTGAGGATAAGAACTTCAATTACATCCCCAAGGGATTCGAGATTCCTACCGATTTGGACTACCTCTATATCTGTTCAAATAACACAATCTATGGCACTGAGTACAAGAGCGATATCGACTCACCCGTACCCCTTATTGCAGATATGAGTTCGGATATTATGAGCCGTCCGATTGATGTATCGAAGTATGCGCTTATCTACGGCGGTGCACAGAAGAATCTCGCCCCCGCAGGTGTTGCTTTCGTTATCGTTCGCGATGATATGCTCGACAAGGTTGTGCGCGAGCTTCCTTCGATGATGAACGTCAACACTCACGTCGACAACAACTCGATGTTCAACACTCCGGCGGTATTCCCCATCTACGTTATGTACGAGACGCTGCGTTGGCTCAAGGAGCAGGGCGGCATTGAGGAGATCCATCGTCGTAATATCGAGAAGGCAGAGTTGCTCTACAATGAGATCGACCGCAACTCGCTCTTCCGTGGCACTGTCGAGAAGGAGGATCGTTCGCTGATGAATATCTGCTTTGTAATGTCGGAGGGCAACGAGGATTTGGCGCCCGAGTTTATGGAGTTCGCCAAGGAGAGAGGTATGGTCGGAATCAAGGGTCACCGTCTGGTGGGAGGATTCCGTGCATCGTGCTACAACGCTTGTCCGAAGGAGTCTGTGGAGGCGTTGGTTGCTTGTATGCAGGAGTTCGAGGCTCTTAAAACCAAATAGTTATGCCTACAATTATTCCATACACCTACGAAAAGAAAGAGGAAAAAGTTATCTATTTCACATCACTTCTGAAGGATATGAAAGTTCTTGTTGCAACCGAGAAACCCTTTGCAGCCGAGGCTGTGAATGGCATTAAAGAGATTTGTGAGGCGGCAGGCTACCAGGTTGTGCTGCTCGAGAAATATACGGACAAAGGCCAGCTCTTGGAGGCTGTAGCCGATGTAGATGCACTGATTATCCGCAGCGATAAGGTGACTGCCGAGGTTATCGAAGCTGCTCGCAACCTTAAAATCGTTGTTCGTGCCGGCGCCGGCTACGACAATGTAGATTTGGCGGCAGCATCAGCTCGTGGAGTCGTTGTAATGAATACTCCCGGACAGAACTCGAATGCTGTGGCAGAGTTGGCTCTGGCGATGATGATATATATGTCGCGCAATCAATTCACATCCGGCACAGGCAGCGAGATTCAGGGCAAAACCCTCGGAATCCACGCTTATGGCAATGTCGGCAAGCTGGTTGGTCGCAAGGGCAAGGCAATGGGTATGAACGTCATCGCCTACGACCCCTTTGTAACCGACGACTTTATTTTCGAGAATGACGGCGTACGCAAGGTTGATTCAGTCGAGGAGCTCTATGCACAGTCTGATTTCTTATCGCTGCATATCCCCGCAACTCCCGCAACCAAAGGCTCAATCGGCTACAATCTTTTGAGTTCGATGCCCAAGGGCGCAACTCTTGTAAACACCGCCCGCAAGGAGGTTATTGACGAGCAGGGCCTGGAGAAGGCTCTCGACGAGCGTGCCGACCTGAAATATATCACCGATATCGCGCCCGATGCGGCAGCTCACTTGGCCGAGAAGTTCGGCAAGCGTTTCTTTGCAACACCCAAGAAGATGGGTGCCGAGACTGCCGAGGCTAACATTAACGCAGGCCTTGCAGCTGCTCGTCAGATTGTTGATTTCTTTGAGAATGGCAACACCCGATTCCAAGTAAACAAATAGTAATCAAACATATAGATTGTTATGGTAAAAATCAAACCTTTCCAGGGTATACGTCCTCCGAAGCAATACGCTTCTGAGGTGGCATCACGCCCCTACGATGTATTAAACTCGGCTGAGGCTAAGGCTGAGGCTACAGAGCGTTCACTACTCCACATCATCAAGCCTGAGATCGACTTCGATCCCATCGCTGATGAGCACTCTCAGGAGGTCTACGATAAGGCTGTCGAGAACTTCCGTTTGTGGCGCGAGAAGGGATGGCTTGAGCAGGATAGCGAGGAGTACTACTACATCTATGCTCAAACTATGGATGGACGTACGCAGTACGGTTTGGCAATGTGCTGCCACTTTGAGGACTACCTCTCGGGCGCCATCAAGAAGCACGAGCTTACTCGCACCGACAAGGAGGAGGATAGAATGAAGCACGTCTTCAACCAGAAGGCCAACATCGAGCCGGTATTCTTCGCATACCCCGACCACGCAGAGATCGACTCTATCGTTTCGGGCTGGGTTGCCGCTCACGAGGCTGACTATGACTTTGTTGCTGAGGATGGCTTTGGTCACCATTTCTGGGTTATCCGTGATGCAGAGGTTAATAAGCGCATTACCGAGATTTTCGCCGATATCCCCGCTCTCTATGTTGCCGATGGCCACCACCGCACAGCTGCCGCAGCTCGCGTAGGTCAGGCTCTGATGCAGAAGAACCCCAACCACACGGGCAACGAGGAGTATTGCTACTTCCTTGCCGTAACCTTCCCTGCATCACACCTTAAGATCATCGATTACAACCGCGTAGTCAAGGATTTGAACGGAATGACTCCCGACGAGTTCGTGGAGGCATTGGGCGAGAACTTCGTGGTTGAGAAGAAGGGTGCCGAGATCTACTCCCCTGCTGCACTGCATAACTTTGCGATGTATCTTGGTGGCGAGTGGTATTCACTCACCGCAAAGGAGGGCACCTATAACGATGCAGACCCGATTGGAGTTCTTGACGTTACGGTATTGTCAGACCTCGTTTTGGACAAGTTGCTCGGCATCGCCGACCTCCGTACCTCGAAGCGCATCGATTTCGTTGGCGGCATTCGCGGCTTGGGAGAGTTAAAGAAGAGGGTTGATAGTGGCGAGATGGAGGTTGCATTTGCACTCTACCCCGTATCAATGAAGCAACTTATCGACATCGCCGACACGGGCAATATTATGCCTCCCAAGACCACTTGGTTTGAGCCGAAGTTGCGTTCGGGCGTTGTTATTCACTCGTTCGAGGAGTAGAAGAGAACTCTCCGATGCGTTATACAATTTAGGGGTGTCGGCATAATCGGCACCCCTATTTTGCATAGTCTAAAAAACCGAAAATCATGAAGGATAAATTGACGAAAAATATGATTGTAAACCTGCTGATGTTTATCGCATTAGCGCTGACAAGCATTAGCGGTTATCTACTCAAAGTTGTAATCCGTCGCAGCACAGGAATTAACTCCATTCTGGGTATGGGTCGTGGTGTTTGGCGAGATATTCACACTTGGGCCGGCATTGTGGTGGTCGTGTTGCTGGCGATACATATTCATCAGCACAGCTCGATGATTGGGGCCTGGTTTAGCCGACATATCCCCCACCGCCCAACCCGCATTGCAGTCTACGTTCTTCTCTCTCTATTGCTGATTGCGACCGTAGTGCCGTGGCTCTATATGTAGACGCATTAGCACAGCCTATTGCAGTCGCCGGCTATCAACACCGCACATCAATAAAAAAGCGCAGACCGAAATCTGCGCTTTCTTTATAAAATAATAACTCCAAATATCTAAAAAGCATACACGGCTCGCACATTGTAATTCCAATACTTACCTTCTCTAAATATATCGTCATATTGCATAGACACACAAAATGCTCGATGATCATCGACCTCTGTTGACGACCAATAATAACCGGCATTCAACAACTTCATCCCCTTGATTGTCAATGTTTTATTTACAGCATTGCGAACCTTTTTATTTAGAGTAAATATCGTCACCTCCTCGATAGCGGGCAGATACCAACCTTCTCCAAAAGCCGTACACCACCTGAAGGCTGGATATTTCGATTCCCAATCGGATATCTTCATAACCTTTAACGTATTTGCAAGACCATTGTTTTCACTATCAGTTCCAATCAGCTGGTTCTGTGCGTCTGCATCCGCCGTCCAACCACAATGATTCGGCTCCACCAGGCTCAGTATCTTGCCGTGCTCACCTGTTTTATCAACCCAGAATATCACACCTTCTGCACCATTCTCGTTGTAGTAATCTCCTATTCTATACTTTCCCAACCCGTGAACGTAATCGTCAAAGTTATCAACGAGTTCGCCACAGCCGACAAACGCGAGCAGTAGAAGTGTAAGTATGGCGTTAAAAAATCTTTTCATCGCTCAATATGCGTGTAAAAAAAAGGGTTAGACGCCACAAAAGTATAAAATATTTCCTAATTCATCCTTTGAATTTTGAATTATTATTATCTTTGTAAGATAATATGCGTATTTGCGCAGAATGGCAGAAAATAATACAAAAAACTCAATAATATGAACATCTCTTACAAGTGGCTTAAAAACTACATCAACACAGATTTAACGGCAGAGGAAATTGCCGTAATTTTGACCGATATCGGCCTTGAGGTCGAGGGTTTCGAGAAGATCGAGACCATTCGCGGAGGCTTGGCTGGCGTGGTTATCGGCGAGGTACTTACCTGCGAGGATCACCCCGATAGCGACCACCTCCACATCACTACCGTAGACGTGGGCGCAGAGGCTCCCCTGCAGATTGTCTGCGGAGCTGCTAACTGCCGCGCAGGCTTGAAGGTTGTCTGCGCAACCGTAGGTGCGGTACTCTACCCCAATGGTGGCGATGAGGAGTTCAAGATCAAGCGCAGCAAGATTCGTGGCGTTGAGTCGCTCGGTATGCTCTGCGCAGAGGATGAGCTCGGCCTCGGCAATAGCCACGATGGCATTATCGAACTCCCCGCAGAGGCGAAGGTCGGCACTCCTGCTCGCGAATACTACAACATCCAGGATGACTATCTTATCGCAATAGGACTCACCCCTAACCGCATCGACGCAGCTTCGCACATCGGCGTAGCACGCGATCTGGCTGCATATCTGCGTAGCCGTGGCGACAAGGTGGCTCTGCAGTTGCCGAGTGTCGATGAGTTTGCAGTAGACAACCACGACCTTCCCATCGAGGTTACAGTTGAGAATCACGAGGCTTGTCCTCGTTATGCAGGCGTTTCTGTCAAGGGCTGCAAGATCGGTCCCTCGCCCGAGTGGATGCAGAACTACCTGCGCGCTGCAGGCCTTAACCCCCACAACAACCTCGTTGATATTACAAACTTCGTACTCTTCGAGTTGGGTCAGCCCCTTCACGCATTCGATGCAGACAAGATCGAGGGCGGCAAGGTCGTTGTAAAGACCTGTGCTGAGGGTACTCCTTTCGTAACACTCGATGGAATTGAGCGCAAGCTTACAGCTCAGGATTTGATGATCTGCTCGGCTGATCGTCCGATGTGTATCGCAGGCGTATATGGCGGTATCGATTCGGGCATTTCTGATTCGACAACTAATGTATTTATTGAGTCGGCATACTTCAACCCTGTATGGGTGCGCAAGACTGCAAAGCGTTTCGGCTTAAACACCGATGCTTCGTTCCGTTTCGAGCGCGGCATTGACCCCAACATCCAACTCTATGCACTCAAGCGTGCTGCGCTGCTTATGAAAGAGTTGGCCGGTGGCCAGATCGCAAGCGAGATTACCGACATCTGCCCCACTCCGGCAGAAGATTTCCGATTCGATATCTCATTTGCACGCATCAACTCGCTGATTGGTAAGGAGATCCCCGAGGCTACCGTACGCGAGATTCTGGCAGCTCTCGATGTAAAGATCGAGGCAGAGCAGGATGGTGTATTGAGCGTAGCCGTTCCTCCCTACCGTGTGGATGTTCAGCGCGAAGCTGACCTTATCGAGGATATCCTGCGCATCTATGGTTATAACAACGTAGAGATTCCCAAGCACGTCAACTCAACCCTTTCGTACGTTCAGAAGCCCGACAAACCGCGCTTGATGAACCTCGTAGCGGATTTCCTGACTGCTCGTGGCTACACCGAGATTATGTCGAACTCACTCACAAAGGCTGCATATTCCGAAGGTCTTGCCTCATACAAGGCCGAGAACTGCGTAAAGATTCTCAATCCGCTGAGCAATGATCTGAACGTAATGCGTCAGACCCTTTTGTTCAATGCAATGGAGGCCGTGCAGCTCAATGTAAACCACCGAAACGCTAACCTTAAGCTCTATGAGTTTGGTAACT
>JAGBVQ010000077.1 GCA_017630245.1 Alistipes sp.
CAGAGAAGATCGTTAAGACCGTAAGAAGCACTGACGCTATGGTAAGTGGTCCGGTGCCCCTGCCCACAAAGAAGCAGATCTTCACGGTAAACCGCTCGACCTTCGTTAATAAGAAGGCTCGTGAGCAGTTCCAGCTCTGCACCTTCAAGCGCATCATCGACATCTACTCTTCGACTCCGAAGACTATCGATGCTCTGATGAAGCTCGAGCTCCCCTCGGGTGTTGAGGTTGAGATCAAGGTGTGATAAACCACGGCACGAGTAGTGAGGTGGGCAGTAGCCCACCCACAACTTGAGCCAAACCAACAAAGTACGTATATATATAATATAGGTATAACAGAATCACTTTTTTATTAACAAACGTAATTAGACAAAAAATGTCAGGACTAATTGGAAAAAAAATCGGAATGACTTCCGTTTACAGTGCCGAGGGTAAGAATGTACCATGCACTGTTATCGAGGCTGGTCCGTGTGTAGTTACGCAAATCAAGACTGTCGAGAAGGATAGCTACGAGGCAGTTCAGATTGCCTATGACGACAAGAGTGAAAAGCACACCAGCAACAGTTTGTTAGGACACTTCAAGAAGGCCGGCACTACCCCCAAACGCAAGATGGCTGAATTCAAGGGTATGGCAGAAGTGAACCTTGGCGATACTCTCACTGTGGAGATGTTCACAGAGGAGGATTGGGTTGATGTAACCGGTATCTCTAAGGGTAAGGGTTTTCAGGGCGTTGTTAAGCGTCACGGTTTCGGTGGTGTAGGTGGTCAGACCCACGGTCAGCACAACCGTCAGCGTAAGCCGGGTTCGCTTGGTGCATCGTCTTATCCGTCGCGCGTCTTCAAGGGTAAGCGTTTGCCCGGCCAGATGGGTGGCGAGCAGGTTAAGGTTCTTAACCTCAAGGTAGTAAAGGTAATTCCCGAGAACAACTTGATCCTTGTTAAGGGTTCGGTTCCCGGGGCAAAAGGTGCTTATTTAACTATTGAGAAGTAGTATGGAATTAGCTGTATTGAACACACAAGGACATGAGACAGGTCGTAAGGTAGTTCTGAACGACGCAGTCTTCGGCGTGGAGGCTAATGACCACGCTATCTACCTCGACGTTAAGCAGTATTTGGCTGATCAGCGTCAGGGTACTCACAAGGCGAAGCAGCGTAACGAGGTTGCTGGTTCGACTCGCAAGTTAAAGAGACAGAAGGGTACAGGTGGTGCTCGTTGCGGTAGCATCAAGTCGCCGTTGTTCCCGGGTGGCGGTCGCGTATTCGGTCCCGTACCTCGCGACTATAGCTTCAAACTCAACAAGAAGCTTAAGCAGCTCGCTCGCCGCAGCGCACTCACTTACAAGGCACAGGCAGGTGCAATCACCGTGGTAGAGGCAATCTCGATGGAGGCTCCCAAGACCAAGTCGGTAGTAGCATTGGCAGAGGCTTTGAAAGTATCGGACAAGAAGGTATTGCTGGTTTTGCCGGAATCGAACCTCAACCTTCAGCTCTCTTGCCGCAACATCCCGTCGGTTAAGACAATCCTCGCTTCGAACCTCAACACTTACGAGGTGATGAATGCATCGGCGTTGGTAATGGTAGAGGGCGCAGAAAATGTATTGAATGTAATGTTAGCTTAAAAACGTAGAAAAATGGAAGTAATTATTAAGCCTATTTTGACCGAGAAGATGACGATTCAGGGCGAAAAACTGAACCGCTACGGTTTCATCGTTGACGTTAGAGCTAATAAGCTGCAGATCCGTAACGCTGTAGAGCAGATGTACAACGTAGTTGTTACAGATGTAAACACAGTGAATTATATGGGTAAGCTCAAGAGCCGCTACACAAAGGCAGGTCTTCTTGAGGGTCGCGCTAACAACTTCAAGAAGGCATTTGTAACCTTGAAGGATGGAGATAAGATTGATTTTTACAGTAATATCTAATAAGAGATGGCAGTAAGAAAGTTTAAGCCGGTAACTCCCGGTACAAGACATAAGATTATCGGCACGTTCGATGAGGTAACAACGAACAAGCCCGAGAAGTCGTTGCTCAGCCCGAAAAAGAGCACAGGTGGACGTAACAACACCGGTAAGATGACCGTTCGCTACATTGGTGGTGGTCACAAGCAGATGTATCGTAACGTTGATTTCAAGCGCTCGAAGGATGGTATTGCTGCAACTGTAAAGACTATTGAGTACGATCCTAATCGTACAGCGCGCATTGCACTTGTTGTCTATGCAGACGGAGAGAAGAGCTATATCCTCGCTCCTAACGGACTTCAGGTAGGTCAGACTATCAAGAGCGGTGCAGGCGTTGCACCCGAGGTGGGTAACACATTGTTCTTGAGCGAGATTCCGCTCGGTACACTTATCCACGCAATCGAACTCTACCCCGGCCAGGGTGCTGCAATGGCACGTTCGGCTGGTTCGTATGCTCAGCTTTTGGCACGTGAGGGCAAGTGTGCCATCATCAAGTTGCCTTCAGGTGAGACTCGTATGGTACTCGTAACTTGCCGCGCAACTGTAGGTGTGGTTTCGAACGTAGATCACAACCTCGAGAGCGATGGTAAGGCAGGACGCAAGCGTTGGCTTGGTCGTCGTCCTCGCAACCGTGGTGTCGTAATGAACCCCGTTGATCACCCGATGGGTGGTGGTGAAGGACGTGCGTCGGGAGGTCACCCGCGTTCGCGTAAGGGTCTGTTGGCTAAGGGTTACAAGACTCGCAACCCGAAGAAGACGACCGCTAAGTTCATTATTTCACGAAAGAAAAAATAATTAAATAGAGTACAATGAGTCGTTCATTAAAAAAAGGACCGTTTATCGACCCGAAACTCGAGGCGAAGGTAATCGCTCAGGCAGAGGGCAATAAGAAGTCTGTTATCAAGACTTGGTCACGAGCAAGTATGATTTCGCCTGACTTCGTAGGTCAGACAATCGCTGTCCACAACGGAAATAAGTTTATTCCCGTGTACGTTACAGAGAATATGGTAGGTCACAAACTCGGTGAGTTCGCTCCTACTCGCAATTTCCGCGGTCACGGAGGTAACAAGAAAAAGTAGTAAAAAATGGGTGCAAGAAAATCAATAAGAGCCGAGAAATTAAAGGCTGAAAAGAAGCAGAAAGCTATCGCTATTATGCGCGATTGCCCGACC
>JAGBVQ010000078.1 GCA_017630245.1 Alistipes sp.
ATCACACCCTTGAGGGTTGTGTAGTAGCTATAGCGCACGCCATCCTGCGGGGTGTAGGGCAGCACATTACCATAGGTCAGACGGATAGTAAAGTTTGCATCCGAAGCCCACGCCTTCTCGGGGTGCATCTTCATCAGACCATCGATATAGAGACGGTGACCCTCGGCATACTGAGCAACAAAGGGTTTACGCTCTTTATTAAGCTTATTATACATCGTAATAACCGATTGGCTAAGCTTCTGCGCAGGGTCGGCAAGCAGCTGCTCCAAAGAGATATTATCGATAGCTGCCAAAGCCTTAGTCTCATCTGTAAATACCGAATTATCAAAGAGATAATCAATATAAGCGTCAATATTTCCACCAAACTCCGAGTTGATAACTTCGTAGATTGAGGGCAGCACCTTCATATTCTCGCGAGCGATGGTAAGCATACGCTTCGCAACCTTGCGGTCGGTAGGAGCATTGTAATCCTTATACCAATTTTTCAACGCCGCAGCGAGTTTTTCGGTATCCTTCTTAGGCGATCGCATTGCCTGCGCAACCATTCGGGCCGGAGTGATAATCTCGACAGCCGTAATGAACGCCTCCTGCAGATATTGGCGATCGTGATCGATAGCCGACTTACCCTCCATAGCTCCCTTAATCAGGGGCAGAGCCTCCGCATAGCGAGGATCATCGGCAAGGGTAAACTGCGATGCCCAAGCGGTAAACTCAGCCTCCTGAGAAGCCTTCTTCGACTTCACATCGAGGCGCTTCAGTCCGCGTGACATACCGATCGAGTTCTTCCAATAGTTCGATGAACGGGCATACTTCGATGCATATTGGATGCGCACCTTATCGCTCGCTGCCATATCCTTCTTGAGGATAGCCTGACGCTCACCACGGATATAGATACGGTTGGGATTCGAGATTGTCAGCATATCGTCAATCTCGTATGAGGTCATATATCGCTGGGTCGAGCCGGGGAAGCCCATAACCATAGCAAAATCGCCCTCCTCGTAGCCCTTAAGCGATACTTTCAGATACTTCTCGGCCTTGTAGGGCACGTTATCTTTCGAGTACTCTGCGGGGTTGTTATCCTTGTCGGCATAGATACGGAATACCGAAAAGTCGCCCGTATGGCGCGGCCACATCCAGTTGTCGGTCTCGCCACCAAACTTACCGATAGAGGATGGGGGAGTACCCACCAGACGGATATCCTTAAAGGTCTCGATAACGAAGGTGAAGAATTGATTTCCGCCAAAGAACGATTTTATCAAGATCTGCTTATTGGGATTCTTACCCTCAATCTCTCGTTGGAGATTTTTGACGTTTTCAGCCACTATTTTATTTCGCTCTACCTCGGCAGCGTTTGCAGGGATATTTCCCACGATTTGGGCTGTAACATCCGAAATTTGGCGAATAAATCTTACGGTTAGACCCGGAGCGGGAATCTCCTCAGAGTGGTTGGAAGCCCAGAATCCATACTTAAGGTAGTCGTGATCCACCGACGAGAGCGCCTGGATCGAGCCATAACCGCAGTGGTGGTTGGTAAAGAGGAGTCCCTTATCCGACACAACCTCGCCCGTACAACCATTACCGAAAATCACGATTGCATCCTTAATCGAGTTCTTGTTAATCGAGTAGATATCCTCAGCCGAGAGGCGGCAACCCTTCGACTTCATATCCTTGATATTCATCTTTTGGAGGTAGGGCAACAGCCACATACCCTCATCAGCCATTGCACCAAATGAGATAAGTGCAGCACAAAGGCTTAAAAACAGTCTCTTCATTCTCTTTTATTTATTAAATATTTATAGATAAAATCTATTTAATAGAAATCATATTCTTGATCGAACGCTCGGCTGCAGCGCGGGTAGCCTCATCGATAATAACCTCGGGGCTCTCATTACGTAAGCAGTCGCGTAGATTCTCGAGCGTTACCATCTTCATATACTTACACTCGTTGCAAGCACAGGTCGAATCCTCGGGAGGAGCGGGAATAAAACTCTTCTCAGGGAAGCGCTTACGCATCTCTGCTAAGATACCCGACTCGGTAACCACGATAAATTCATCTGCTCCACACTCGCCACAATAGTCCAAAATAGCTGCGGTAGAACCCGTAAAATCGGCAACCTTAACTATATAATCGCGACATTCGGGATGAACAACCACCTTTGCCGCCGGGTGCTCGGCCTTGAGTTGTAAGATCTTCTCCAACGAAAACTCCTCGTGAACGTGGCAGGCTCCATTCCAGAGTACCATATTCTCGCGGCCCGTAAGTTTTTGGATATAGGAGCCAAGGTTACGATCGGGAGCGAAGATAATAGGCTGTTCCGCAGGGATAGACTCGACAACCTTCAGTGCATTCGACGAGGTACAGCATACATCAGTCAATGCCTTCACTCCAACCGAGGTATTCACATAGGACACCACAAGGTGGTCGGGGTAGTTCTTCTTAAACTTAGCAAACTCCACAGCATCGCACGACTCCGCCAACGAACAGCCCGCCTCGGGGCAGGGGATAAGTATCTTCTTCTCGGGCGAGAGGACCTTCGCAGTCTCGGCCATAAAGTTTACACCCGCAAAGAGAATAATATCGGCATCACACTTCTGCGCCTCGACCGAGAGTGCCAACGAGTCACCGAGAAAATCGGCTACCTCCTGGATTTCGGGGCGAGTATAGTAGTGGGCCATAATGACGGCACGTTTTTGGCGTTTGAGCTCTTCGATCTCAGAACGTAGCGCGGCAAAGTTTTCAACCATTCTTTTTTAATTTTATTATTTACTTATTTATAAATTTTAATAAAAAGAATAATTATAATAGCTGTCGATAATGTCAATAAGTTTTTTGACCGGAAAG
>JAGBVQ010000079.1 GCA_017630245.1 Alistipes sp.
ACAGCGCCGATATTTTGCCTCTACTTCTCATCTACCAGCAAATTACACTCTTTAAGTTTTTCGCACCAAGACTCGGCATCCTTTGCTGCCGTAGCCTCATCGACATCGTAATTCTCAACGAGGATCTCAACTACTCGCTTGAGGTCGAAATCGACACCTTGAAGCTCGTTCCAGAGTAGCAACGATGTATCATTGAGCGAAATCACTCGCGTCACATCGCTACCGTAAGTTCCCTGCATAATCACCACATTTTCACCGGCAATCGAACGAACTTTATATTCACTCTTAAATCTCATAATACACTTTTATACGCGACAAAGGTACAATTTTTTTTTGATATTATGCCACAAACGCTCCATTTTTAGTATCTTCGCACTATGGAACAGGCGCAAAACATACACTCTGTGCTTCGTCAATATTGGGATTATGAGTCGTTCCGCCCGATGCAGGAGCAGATTATTCGCTCAGTGATGGGTGGGCGCGACACGCTTGCGCTTATGCCTACAGGTGGCGGAAAATCGCTAACATATCAGGTGCCCGCATTGGCACAAGATGGCCTCTGCATTGTCATCACGCCCCTTATTGCGCTGATGAAGGATCAGGTGGATAACCTGCGCCGACGTGGCATCTCGGCCATCGCCGTACACTCGGGACTCTCACCCCGACAGATCGACATCGCTCTCGACAACTGCGTCTATGGCGACATAAAATTCCTCTACATCGCCCCCGAGCGCCTCGCTACCGAGGTTTTCCGTCTGAGGGTGCAGAGAATGAATGTTTCGCTGCTGGCGGTCGATGAGGCGCACTGTATATCGCAGTGGGGCTACGATTTTCGTCCCTCATATCTGCGCATTGCCGAGGTTAGACGACTCATTCCCGGCACTCCGATTCTCGCTCTGACAGCCTCGGCCACCAAGCTTGTCGAGGAGGATATCATCGACAAACTCTCACTCGAGGAGCCGGCAATTTTGCGCAGTAGTTTTGCACGCGACAATCTCTCCTATTCGGTGCGAGCAGTTGATGACAAGAACGAGCAGTTGATGCGCATCATTGGCAATGTACCCGGCTCGGGCATAGTCTACGTTCGAACACGCGAGGGTGCCGAGAAGATAGCCTCGTGGCTACAGGGGCAAGGCGTAAGTGCCGACTACTACCACGGAGGTCTGCCCAATGCCGAGCGCTCACTACGTCAGGAGGATTGGACCCAGGGCCGCACCCGCATTATGGTTGCAACCAACGCCTTTGGTATGGGTATCGACAAATCAGACGTGCGATTTGTCATCCACTACACGATGTGTGATTCGCTCGAGAGTTACTACCAAGAGGCGGGTCGAGCAGGCCGTGACGGCAAACGCAGTTACGCCGTGTTGCTCACCTCACCCGACGACGAGATGCGCGTTACGAAGCGTTTCGAGTGCGAATTTCCTCCGCTGGAGGATATTAAGAGCATATACGAAAAGATCTGCAACTACGTTCAGGTGGCCATCGGCGATGGTCTGCAGAGTTCGTTCCTCTTCAACATCCACGACTTCGCCTCGCGCGAGCATATCTTCACGGGCAAGATTCAGAGTGCGCTCAAGATTCTGCAACAGAACGGATATATGACTCTTATCGAGGAGATGGAGAATCCGGCACGCATAATGTTCTGCGTCAGCCGCGACGATCTCTACAAAATCCGCGTTGAGCGCAACGACCTCGACCACTTCCTGCGAACGATTCTGAGAATGTACAACGGAGTATTCACCGAGTTCAGGGCCATCGACGAGTGCGAGATTGCCTCGGTGAGCGGCTACAAACTCGACCACGTCAAGGAGTTACTCAAGCGACTCTGGCAGATGCGAATTATCCGCTACGTACCCTCGAACCGCTCACCGATGATCTTCTTTGACGAGGAGCGATTGCCGACCAAGGACCTCTACATCGCCCCCGAGACCTACCGTCTGCGCAAGGAGATGATACACGAACGCTTCTCGAAGATGCTCGACTACGCCACAAATGAGGAGCGTTGCCGCAGTCGTATCCTGGCCGAGTACTTTGGCGATATGGATGCGAAGGATTGCGGCATCTGCGACGTGTGCATTGCCCGACGCAAGATGGAGAAGAGTGGCAAGAGTCTACAGAGCCAAATTCTCGAAAAGATATCGGAGCGAGATCTCTCGGTTCGTGACCTTATTGCAGAGTTTCACTGCGACCCTCAACCTCTGCTCGACACGCTGAAGGCTATGCACGAAAACGGCCTCGTCAAAACTGACGAAGCCGGCACAATCAAAGCGTGTTAAAGCAACGCAAAGCGAGCACTCTACAGATGCGCTGCAACCCAATTTGTAAGCTCCACGAAATCAGCAACCGATAGTTGCTCAGCACGTTGCGTAAAGAATGGATGTTCCTCACCGCCAAAGCCTCCAAAGACTGCTTTGAGCGAGTTGCGCAGCATCTTACGGCGCTGTCCGAATGATGCCTTCACAACCTTCACAAAGAGTTTTTCGTCACAATCGAGGCACTCGACCGCATTACGTTTGAGTCGAATTACCGCACTCTTAACCTTTGGGGGCGGATTGAAGACCTTCTCGCCTACGGTGAAGAGGTACTCGATGTCGTACCACGCCTGCAGAAGAACGCTCAATATACCATACTCACGCGATCCGGGGGGCTCGGCAATACGTACCGCCACCTCCTTCTGAATCATTCCCACCGACTCGGGTACAAGGTTGCGATTCTCGATAATTTTGAAGAATATCTGCGAAGAAATATTATAAGGGAAATTTCCTATAATCTTCACTCCATCAGGGAATTGACCCTCCAAATCCATCTTCAGAAAGTCACACGAGAGAAGGCGAGGCGTAAAGTCGGGATAGTGCACATTCAGATAGTCGACACTCTCGGTATCGATCTCGGCTCCCCACGTTACGATATCCTCACGGCGTAGCAGATATTGGGTCAGCACACCCATACCGCAACCCACCTCCAGCACCGTATCGGGCTTCTCGGCACTACCGCCCGAGAGCGAATTGCAGATCTTCTGTGCAATATTCAAATCGGTCAGGAAGTGCTGACCAAGTGCCTTTTTGGCTCTAACTTCACTCATAACTCTATCTTTCGTGCGGCAAAGATACAAAAATTTGGTTAAACCTTTAGAAATGTATCTTTCTTATAGAGGAAGTAGAGGAAGAGCCAACAAGCCAAGACGTAACCGCCCGTAAGGATAACCTTGCTCCAATCCTCGGGACACATATCGGCAACGCCGCCCAAGAAGAAGCGGGCAACCCTCTTGAAGTCGATAATCTTCTGCGCCAAGTAGATAGTAATTGAGTTCAGACCTATAACGCGGAAGAAGAGAGTCCACTTGCGCCAACCTCGCACATCAATCAGATAGTAGAAGAGGGCAAACATCAGCAGCGAGTAACTACCTACAGCCAGCACAAACGACGACGACCAGAGCATCTTATTTACGGGCAGAACCATATTCCACGCCCACGCCACAATGCCCATTACCACGCCAGCCGCAGCCATATATGCAGCCTTACGACCACCCGAAATCCTCTTCTCGGGTTGGCGCACCCACTCACCCGCAAAGTTTCCGAGCATAGCCGTAACCACTGCCGGCAGAGTCGAGAGCAAGCCCTCGGGGTCGAACGTATCCCAAATAAGTTTTCCGGGCAATAGCATACGATCAATGTAGCCCACCAAGCAACCCTCTCTTGAAAGCGCATCTACTCCTGCCACCACATCTGGAGCCGGCACCAATGCCGACAACGCCCAATAGCCAAGCAGAATCACCACCGCAACGATGCCTCGAGTGCGCACCCTGCAATGAATATAGAGCAGAGCCGCCAAAGCCCACGCCGTACCGATACGACCCAACACGCTGGCGATACGCAGATTCTCGAAGTCGAGTTTGAAGAGTCCATTATAGACCACGCCCAGCGCAATGAGAATCAGTGCACGGCGCAGGATATTCCAATGGATGCGACCCTGCCCGAACCCCTTGGCACGTTGTGCTGCCAAAGAGAAGGGGAACGACACACCTGCGATAAAGAGGAAGAGCGGAAAGATGGTGTCGTGGTGAGCCAGGCCATTCCACTCCACGTGGCGCATCTGCTGCGCCAGCCAACCGGCAAACGGGGCATCCGAAAGCGCACAGAGCGCAATCACAAAGCCCGAAAAGCCCATAATGAAAAGCATATCGAAACCTCGAAGGGCATCGAGAGAGTATAGACGAGAATTAAGGTTTGGTTTCATAAGTTCTTGTAAGAGTGGGGTAATGATAGTTAAGGGTTATTAAGGAGAGGGGAATATCTGTAACCTACTTCCTCTCAAACATAATTAACATATACAAAAGAGCGAATTTTAGGCGGATAAATTTTTGGACCCGGAGCATACCCGAAAACTAAAGAGTCCCTCCTCCGCAACCAAATTAGTGTATATAAAAGAGGAATTTTTAGGAATGTGCAATTTTCAAATCCGCAGTTTACTGGCGTAAATGAGGAATTTGAAAATAAACAATGACGCCAAAATTACCTTTTAGATACAACTAATTTCCTGCCTCGCACATAAACTTGATACGCACCAGACGAATCTCCTCCTCGGTATAGTCGCTACCAAGCTCCTCGACAGCCTCCTCTAACGAATCGCTCTCGGCATCCTCTTTGAAGTAGAGGTAGATATCCTCAATCTTATCGTCATCCATAAAGGTATTCAGATAGTAGGAGATGTCGAGTCGTGTACCCGAGCGCACAATACCCTCGATCTCGGTCAATAGCTCCTCGAAGTCGAGATCACGAGCGCGGGCGATATCCTCCAAATCCATCTTGCGGTCGATAGATTGGATAATAAATATCTTGTTTCCGGCCTTGTTTGCCACCGACTTCACGACCATATCCTGCGGACGAACGATATCCTTCTCCTCAACGTAGGCCTTGATAAGTTTAACGAACTCCTCGCCGAATTTGCGAGCCTTGCCGGCACCTACGCCCGATATATTTTGCATCTCCTCGATGGTTATCGGGTACTGAATAGACATATCCTCCAGCGAGGGATCCTGGAAGACCACAAATGGCGGCAGACCGTGCTGCTTGGCAACCTTCTTGCGCAGATCCTTGAGCATTGCGAAGAGCTCCTCATCGGCAGCTCCACCCTTACCCATAGGCACAACATCTGCCTCACGCTCCTCCTCGTCGTAGTCGCGGTCGAGGGCAATCATCACCGATGTAGGCGATGAGATATACTGCTCGCCCTTCTCGTTTATCGAGATAAGGCCGTAGTTTTCGATATTCTTATCCACCAGACCCATAATCAGAGCCTGACGCAGCACTGCTCCCCAGAAACGTTCGTCCTTCTCACTGCCGGCACCAAACCACTCGAGCTTATTGTGCCCGTAACTCTTAATCATAGCCGTCGTGCGACCGATAAGCAGGTTGCAGAGGTGATCCATCTTGAACTTATCGCCAATCTCGCGCAGAGCCTCCAGAGCCATCTTCAACTCGGACTTAGCCTCCATACGCGGACGCGGGTTACGACAGTTATCACAGCAGCCACAATTTGCCTCGGGATAGGTCTCGCCGAAGTAGTGCAGCAGAGTCTTACGACGACAGATCGAACTCTCGGCATACGACACCGTCTCGAGTAGCAGCAACTTACCAATCTCCTGCTCGGCGATAGGCTTGCCCTGCATAAACTTCTCGAGCTTTTGGATATCCTTATAACTATAGAATGTCAGGCAGTGACCCTCACCGCCATCACGACCGGCACGACCCGTCTCCTGATAATATCCTTCGAGTGATTTGGGAATATCGTAGTGGATAACGTAGCGCACATCGGGCTTATCGATTCCCATACCAAATGCGATAGTCGCCACAATCACATCTACCCTCTCCATCAGGAAGTCGTCCTGATTATTAGCGCGGGTCTGGGCATCCATACCCGCGTGGTAGGCCAATGCTTTGATACCGTTCGCCACGAGCAGTTCAGCCAACTCCTCAACCTTCTTTCGGCTGAGGCAGTAGATAATACCGCTCTTGCCCTCATTCTGCTTGATAAAGCGGATGATATCGCGCTCTGCATCGTGCTTGGGGCGCAACTCATAGTAGAGGTTGGGGCGGTTGAATGACGATTTGAATACCGAAGCATCCGACATACCCAGATTCTTCTGAATATCCATCTGCACCTTCGGTGTAGCAGTTGCGGTCAGCGCAATAAGCGGAGCCTGACCGATATCGTTGATAATCGGACGGATTCGGCGATACTCAGGGCGGAAGTCGTGACCCCACTCCGAGATACAGTGTGCCTCATCAATGGCATAGAACGAGATCTTAATCTTGCGCAGGAAGGCAACGTTATCCTCCTTGGTGAGCGACTCGGGGGCGAAGTACAGAAGCTTGGTTTTGCCGGCCAGCACATCATCCCTCACCTGCTGGATTGCAGACTTATTGAGCGACGAGTTAAGGAAGTGAGCTATTCCCGACTCGGTCGAGAATGTACGCATTGCATCGACCTGATTCTTCATCAAGGCAATAAGCGGCGAAATAACAATCGCCACTCCGTCCATAAGCAACGCAGGCAACTGGTAGCAGAGCGATTTTCCGCCACCCGTAGGCATCAACACAAAAGTATCTTTACCGGCAAGCACGTTGCGGATGACAGCCTCCTGATTGCCCTTAAAAGAGGTAAATCCGAAGTACTCCTTCAGCTTGTCGTAAAGCATATCCCCACTATTTGTAGTACTATTAGCCATTTACTCGTCCGATTTGAGAAATTTTTCAGTCAAAGATAGAAATTTATTTCGAATTTTTATCATAACTTTGTAAAAAATTTAATAGCCCAATGCGACTTTTCACAACCGATTTAGTTAAGAAATACAAATCTCGCACCGTTGTTGACCACGTCTCAATCGATGTAAATCAGGGAGAAATCGTCGGTCTGCTCGGTCCGAACGGAGCCGGAAAAACGACCTCGTTTTATATGATCGTAGGTCTTATAAAACCTAACGAGGGACAGATCTTCCTGCAATATGACGATGGAAATACCGTCGAGCTCACCAAGATGCCCGTATATCGCCGTGCTCAGATGGGCGTGGGTTACCTTGCTCAGGAGGCCTCTGTTTTCCGCCGTCTTTCGGTAGAGGACAACATCAAAGCCGTACTCGAGATGACCGACTTCTCGAAGGAGTACCAGGCCGAGAGAGTCGAGGCACTGATCGAGGAGTTCCGTCTGCAGAAGGTTCGCAAGAGCCTCGGTATCCAGCTCTCGGGTGGCGAGCGTCGCCGTACCGAGATCGCACGCGCTGTGGCTATCAACCCCGCATTCATCCTCTTGGATGAGCCATTCGCAGGTGTAGACCCCATCGCCGTCGAGGATATTCAGAGTATTGTCGCTACACTTAAAAACAAAAATATCGGTGTAATCATCACCGACCACAACGTTGACGAAACGCTCGCCATTACCGACCGCACCTACCTGCTCTACGAGGGTAAAATCCTCAAGACGGGTACTGCCGAGGATCTGGCCAACGACGAGATGGTTCGCCGCGTATATCTGGGTAAGAACTTCGAGCTCAAACGCAACCATCGATTCGAGTTAGAAGAGAAGTAGCCACCCCGAAGAGCTACCATTAAGTTTCACGCTAACAGCTATTTATGGATATAACCATCCCTCGGGGGAGCCTCAAAGGCCGATTAACCCCTCCCTGTTCAAAGAGTTATGCACAACGCGCCCTGGCCGTATCGCTTCTGGCCGAGGGCGAGTCTGTATTGCGCAATATCGAATTCTGTAACGACACGCTATCGGCTATCAGATGCATCGAGAGTCTTGGCGCCAAGGTGCGTCGCATTGACCATTCGACCCTTGCCGTTCTTGGAGGTTTCTCGCCGAAGAACGATATACTTCAGGTTGGCGAGTCGGGCCTCTCGACCCGCCTTTTCACCCCCATTGCATCACTTGCAGACCACCCCATCGTAATCAACGGCACGGGAACACTGCTGCATCGCCCGATGACTATGATGATTGAACCTCTGCGCCGACTCGGAGTCGAGGTAAGAGATGGCGGAGGCTATCTTCCCATCGAGGTCAAGGGCCCGATTCGTGGCGGAGAGATCGAGGTAGACGGCTCACTCTCATCGCAGTTCGTTACGGGTCTGCTGCTGGCTCTGCCCCTTGCCGAGGAGGATACAACGCTTCGCGTTCACGGAGCTGTTTCGACACCTTATATAGATATGACCATCGACACCGCCAAGCGCTTTGGTGGCAAGATTCTCCATAACGACTACTCGGAGTTTTTTATCGAGGGAGGGCAGCGTTATCAGGCTACCGACCTGTTCATCGAGGGCGATTGGAGCGCAGCCGCTATGCTCCTCGTAGCCGGCGCTATTGCAGGCGAAGTTACCCTCGACAACATCTCGACCCTCTCCCTGCAGGCCGACACGGCGATTTGCAGTGCTCTGGTGCACGCAGGAGCCTCAGTAATAAATGAGGAGAACTCTATCACCGTAGCCAAACGCGAGTTGCAGGCCTTTGAGTTCGATGCAACCAACTGTCCCGACCTCTTCCCTGCACTTGCAGCACTGGCTGCTGCAGCCGAGGG
The DNA here is from genome assembly GCA_017630245.1 of Alistipes sp. Lineage (GTDB taxonomy): Bacteria > Bacteroidota > Bacteroidia > Bacteroidales > Rikenellaceae > Alistipes. The sequence continues at coordinate 8,576 of JAGBVQ010000079.1, forward strand.
CGAGAGCGTAATCATCGGCACCAAACGCCTTGAGCACAAGGAGAGTAATCGCGCCGAGACCATCCGCAACGAGTACGCAAAGCTCGGCATTGAGGTCGATATCTCTACCGAGAACATAATGAAGATTCGCGGCGGAGAGATTCACTCTGCAGTAGCTGACGGATGTAACGATCACCGCATTGCGATGTCGCTGTCCGTGTCGGCACTTCGTAGCGACGGTGCTGTGGAGATCAAGGGTGCAGAGTGTGTCGAGAAGAGTTATCCCGACTTCTTCAAAGACCTTGAGCGTTTGAGAGTTAAATAATAGAGAAGAGAGTATGCATAATAGTTTCGGAAGAGCGTTTAGACTTGAGATTGAAGGGGCTTCGCACTCGGAGTCAATCCGCATCAGCATCGATGGCGTACCGCAGGGCATAGCCCTTGCAGTGGAGGATTTCGAGGCCGATTTGGCTCAGCGTCGTGCCGGAGCTATGGGCACAACTCCCCGCGTGGAGAGCGACATCCCCGAGATCGTGGGATTGGTCGACGGCAAAACCACGGGCGAGCGCATCTCGATAATTTTCCGCAACAACAATACCCGGTCGAGCGACTATAACAAGTTCCGCCATCACCCCCGTCCCTCACACGTCGACTTTGTGGCGAATAGCCGTTGGGGCGAGGAGATAGATCTGCGTGGCAGTGGTCAATTCTCGGGACGTATGACCGTGGCGCTGGTCGCTGCAGGAGTCGTTGCAAAGAGGTTGTTGGGCAAGGATATCTATTTTACGAGCGAAATCGTGGAGCTCGGAGGTAGCCGCGACCGCAATGATTTCGAGCAGATCCTGCTCGATGCGGTAGCCGATGGCGATTCGGTGGGCGGTGTTATTGAGTGTAGAGTCAAGGGGCTGCCCGTGGGTTTAGGAGAGCCGTTTTTCGACTCGACCGAGAGCATTATAAGCCACCTATTATTCTCCATTCCGGCGGTCAAAGGCGTAGAGTTTGGTTCTGGTTTTGAGGGAATTAAGCTTCGAGGATCGGAGCGCAACGATCGTATCATTGCAGCCGATGGCACCACCGCGACCAACAACGAGGGCGGCCTCAACGGAGGCCTTACCAACGGCAACGAGCTCGTTGTTCGTGCTGCAATCAAGCCCACCCCAAGCATTGCTCTGCCGCAGGAGTGTTACAACTTCGAAAGTGGCAAAATCGAACCTCTTATTATCGGCGGTCGACACGACTGCTGCATTGCTTTGCGCGCACGCATCGTTATCGAAGCCGTTACGGCCATTGCACTGGCCGAACTGAAACTCTCTGCGCAATGAGTACGCGCCGCGAAAATATCGAGCGAATCTGCTCGGCATTAACGCCCTTGTATGAGGCTCGCGAGGCTCGCAATATAGCCGAGTGGGTGATCTGCGAGAGAGGGGGAATTTCTCGTTCACAGCTGGTGGCGTTCCCCAATGAAGAGTCTGATATAGAAGATCTTGACAAAATAATCGAAGTGCTTGCCGAAGGTCGCCCCGTACAGTATCTGCTGGGCTATGGCGAGTTTTACGGCGAGAGATTCTCGGTTGGCGAGGGGGTCCTGATTCCTCGTCCCGAGACCGAAGAGTTAGTCGCGTGGATCTGCAAAGAGGTAGCCAAAGAGCGTCAAAACAACCCCGGTCCGACAAAGATCCTCGACCTCTGCACAGGCAGTGGTTGCATCGCCATATCCCTCGCTCGCAACATCGACAATAGCGAGGTTACAGCGCTTGACATCTCGCCCGAAGCGCTCCACTACGCACGCCAAAATGCAGAGAAACTCGCACCCTCCGCACGCATCATAGAGGGAGATGTTCTTGCCGGCGCAGAGAGATTCGTTACGGGAGAATTTGACGTTATCGTATCGAATCCGCCCTATATTCCCGCGAGCGACATCACTGAGATGCACACCAACGTCCGTGACCACGAGCCACACTGCGCACTCTTTGTCGCAGATGAGCGGCCGCTGATTTTCTACGAGGCGATAGCCGATTCTGCACATAAGCTACTGCGTCACGGCGGCAAACTCTACTTCGAGATTTACGAAAAATTGGGAGCAGAGCTCTGCGATATGCTTCACCGAAAGGGGTTTGCAGAGGTTGTTCTGCGCTGCGACCTGAACGATAAACCGCGAATGATATGTTGCAAAAAAGCATAAAACCCAAACGCACAAAGACTCCCGAGCAGGCTCTAACTGCGCTGATGAATCTCGCCGCCCGCAGCGAAAAGTCATCGGGCGATGCAATGCGCTTGATGCAGAATTGGGGAGTTGAGCCATCGGCTCGCCAAGGGGTGCTTCAGAAACTTATCGATAGCAAGTTTATCGACGATCGCCGCTATGCCGAGGCTTTCGTTCGCGACAAGATGCGCTTCAGCAGCTGGGGCCTATTCAAGTTGCGTGCAGCGCTTCGTAATAAGGGCATATCGTCCGAAATCATCGAGGAGGCGCTCCGCCAACTCGACCGCAGTTCACTCTCGGATCGTCTTCGCACTCGCCTTGAGCAGAAGATGCGCACCGTAAAGGCCTCCTCACGTTATGAGCTAAAAACCAAGCTTATGCGCTATGGTGCTTCACTTGGTTACGACTTTGAAAGCGTGGCCGATGTGGTCGATTCTTTAATATCCGACATCGAAGAATGAGAACTATTATAACATCTGTAATAACGCTATTTTTTACCCTTATCTCTCTTGGCGGCCTGGCTCAAATGGCGTCAAACGAGGAGTATGTATACCCTCTGCTCGACGTTCGCCGACTCTACTCTGCCAACTTTGGAGAGATGCGCCCCGACCACTTTCACTCAGGCATTGACATCAAGACCGATGGCATGGAGGGCAAATCGGTGGTAGCGATTGCGGATGGCTACATCTCGCGCATTGTCGACAAACCCTCGGGCTATGGTCGCGCGCTCTACGTTGTCCACCCCGACAAAGGAACAACCTCGGTCTATGCTCATCTGAGCCGTTTCCGTGCGGACATAGATTCGATGATTATGGCCGAACGCTATCGTCTGATGCGCAACTCGATAGATATCCCCATAGCTGAAGGTAGATACCCCGTATCGCAGGGCGAGATCATTGGATATTCCGGTAATTCAGGCAACTCCTTCGGCCCGCATCTTCACTTTGAGATTCGCCACACTGCAACGCAGCGCACTCTCAACCTCATAACCGAGAAGATCATCAAAATCGAAGACCGGACACCGCCGACAATCAACGCTCTCTACTTCGTTGCAACCGACACCGTGGCAGGCGCACCTCGCCACTCCAAGCCCCAGCACATAACCCTGCAACGCACAGCAGAGGGGCAATACACCTCGCTCTCGAACCGTCCTATTCCTCTCGGAGGTAGGAGCGGGCACTTCGTTCTCGATGTGACGGAACGCAAGGATGGAGTCTGGAATCGCTTTGGAGTCTGGAGAGTGGAGGCCGAGGTCGACGGACAACCCATCTTTGGTTACAGAATGGATGGCTACACCTTCGATGTGACGCGCTACTGCAATGCCGTGGCTTACTACCCTATGCAATTAAAGGCCCGCAGTGAGGTGATACGCCTTGCCCGCCTGGATGGTAATAGGCGAGAGTTCTACACCACGCTCCACAACGACGGAGCCATACTCCTCGCTGACTCGGTGGTGCGCTCGGTGCGCATTTCGGCAGAGGATGATTGCCACAACCGCTCGGTAATTGAGCTAAAGGTTTGCGGCGGAGGCTCTATTCAAATGCCCCATCTTGCCGATACGATAGTTATCGACCGTAGACAACCATTCGCAATCGAGCAGGGTGATATAAAAATCTCTATCCCGAAGGAGGCTCTATATGAGTCGACACACTTCCAATGCGGAGTGGTCAATCGAGCAATTCCGCAAGACTCGACCCTGATGGTGTTATCGCCCCTCTACAAAGTTCTGGACAACGGCACCCCGTTACATCGCAGCGCGACCCTTACACTCAAGTCCTACATCCCTCAAGACCTACGTCCTCACACGGCCATTGCCACGATCTCGCCAAAAGGTAAAATCTCCCACGTTGGCGGCCATTGCAACGAGGGCGGAGTCTCGGCACGTATCAATCGCTTCGGAGAGTTTTGGGTGGTGGCAGACACCATCGAGCCGTCGATTAAGGCTCGATTTACGGAGGGTGCCGACCTGAGCTGCGCCAACCGACTTGTCTTTGAGATAAAAGATAATTTTTCGGGTATCAAGGAGTACAACGCCTACATCGACGGGGCGTGGATTCCACTTGAATACAGCCCGACACGTCACACGCTGACATATCGCTTCGACCCACTACACCCCATCGGGCGCGGTGAGCATACCGTCGTAGTTATGGCAACGGATAACTGCTCGAATAAAGCGGTATTTAAGAGCCGATTTACTCGTTAAGAGTCTCGATCAGAGCATTCAGATCACGCTCGGCCTGCTCGGCATTCTTGAATAATATACCGTGAATTCCCAGCTCGCGAGCTGCGATAATATTGTTAATATTATCGTCAAAGAAGACCGACTCCTCGGGGCGGAGGTTATAGCGCTCAAGCAGAATACGATAGATGCGCTCGTCGGGCTTGCGAACACCCTCATATCCCGAGATCACCATTCCGTCCAGATCTTTCATAAAGGTATATTGCTCCTCTACTCGCGGGAAGGTCTCTGCCGACCAATTCGATAGGCCATAGATACGATATCCCTCGGCACGTAAAACCTTCTTGAACAAAGCCATTGCCGGGCTCTCCTCGCCGAGCATCTCGAGCCAGCGGTCGAAGTATATATTGATCTCACGCTCATACTGCGGGAATTTAGGTGCCAACTCCGCAATACC
>JAGBVQ010000080.1 GCA_017630245.1 Alistipes sp.
CGAGATTTCGAATATTTTATTCCAATCGAACATACTACAAAGGTAATAATAAAGTCGGAAAAAACTATGCAAGCGCAAACTCAAGCAGAGCCTCGGCGCAAGCCTTAGGCTCCTCGAGGAAGCCCATATGTCCCGAATTCTCGAGCCATACGACCTTTGCCTGCGGATGAGCCGCAACCATAGCTTCGGCTACGGGTGGAGTGATATACTCATCCTTACGGCCCAAGATAAAGAGCTGACGCACGGGCGAGGTTTGCAACATCTCATTCTGATCGTTACGGGCAATCATACCATTGAGCAGAGCCACGATTCCCTCATCCTCGGTGATGTGGATAATCTCGACCAGATCCTCGATATAATCCCTCATTGCACGGCGATTATCCGCCGCAAATCCCGCTTGCGGAGCGGTGTGAGTCAGTAGCTCCTTCTTGCCCGACTTAATCAGTTTAATCTCGCGCTCACGGTTTGCACGCTTCTCCTCGCTATCGGCATTCGGGGTCGACGAGAGCAACACCACACCATCCAATCTTTCTGGATACTTCTGACAGAATGCCAACGCTGCATAGCCACCCATCGAGTGGCCAACAAGCGTACAACGCTCCACTCCCAGCGAGTCGAGCATCTCCTTTACCGTGTCGGCAAGGAACTCCATAGTGTGGCACTCACCCATAACCTGCGAGATTCCGTGACCCGGCAAGTCGAGCGTGATCACACGCACTTTCTTATATAAAAGAGGTACAAAATCCTCCCACACAAGCATTGACTCGAGATATCCGTGCAGCAGCACAATACAGCGTTCACCCTCCTGCGAATCGCAGAGATGAAGGGGTGTTTGACCCGCCATTATGAATTTTTCTACCATAAAAATGCAATTTTATTGCGTAAAATTAGAGATAATATCGAAGGATTGCAAAAATATTTGTATTTTTGAACAAATTATAGCTATGGGTACTAATTTGAGATTTATAAAATGCCACGGCTCAGGCAATGATTTCGTGATGATCGACGCTGTGGAGCAGGATTTGCAGAAGGTAGATATCGCTACCCTCTCGCGTGATGTGTGCGATAGAGAGAAGGGTATCGGCTCCGATGGCGTACTATTGCTGGTCAAGCAGGGCGAGGGCTACGCTATGCGTATGTTTAACCCCGATGGCTCGGAAGCCGAGATGTGTGGAAACGGAATTCGTTGCGTGGCTCGCCTGGCAAAAAAGTATATTCCGGAGCGTAATTTTACGCTCGGCTCGGGAGGTCGCATCTTCGAGATAAGTGATGACGGCGACCTGCGTGAGGAGGTTAAGGCATTCGGTGTAGAGATCCCCATCTCGCTCAACGGACGAGACTTTGCGATGCTCGGTCAAGGCGAGGTCTTACGCGAGCAGATTTTGCCCGAACTTGATGCCGACCTGCGATTTACGGCACTAAATCTCGGCAATCCTCACATCGTGGCTCGCTGCGAGAAGATTGATCTGGCGCTGCTCGAAGAGTTTGGCGAGAAGGTTAAGCACCTGCCCTCACTTTTTCCGAATGGCGTGAATATCAGCCTGTTCGAGGTTTTGAGCGAGAGGCGTATCTTCGTTGCCACCTACGAGCGTGGTGCGGGTATCACCCTCTCGTGCGGCACGGCAATGACAGCCAGCACCACAGCGGCGGCTTTGGCCGGATATGTTCCTTACAACTGCCCCATCGAGGTGTGCAACCGTGGCGGCAAGGTGGTTTGTGAGGTCCACAATAGTGAGAATGGACTCTCGACACGCCTGTCGGGCAATGCCACATACGAATATGCCGGAGTACTTACCAAGGAGGCTGACGGCCGTGTAAAGTTTGATATTGAAGAGATTTTTGCAACCGAGATAAACGCCTACGAGGAGTTTGCCGAGCAAGTAAAGAGAGAGATTTGCGCAGAGTAATAACATACCTGTTAATCGTTGTCGCAACGGGCATTTTCGGCTCGTCGTGTAACGTTACGCGCCATCTGCAGTCGGGCGAGTACCTGCTGCAGCGCGTAAAAATCGAGGATGACCGCCAGGCTCCGCGCAAGGAGCGTATAACCCGCGAGGAGTTGGAGGGATATATCCGCCAAACCCCGAACAAGCACTTCCTTGGCACCGATTTCTACGTCTGGTTCTATAGTCTGGCCAACCCCGAGAAGGATAACTGGTGGAACAATTTCAAACGCAAGATTGGCGAAGAGCCCGTAATTCTCGATCTCGGTCTTACGGCAAAGTCGGCCGAGAATCTGCAGATATATATGAACTCGCGCGGATTCTTCTCGTCGAAGGTTAGTTGCGAGGTTGATACCACATATCGCAAGCGCAGAGCAAAGGTAGTATATCGCACTAAGCAGAATGCCCCATACCGCATAAGTTCGATAGCTTACGACTTCCGCGACAAGTTCCTCGAGGATATCGTTCTGCCCGACACGGTTAATACCCTGCTGCACGTCGGCAATATCTTTGATATCACGGTTCTCGACCGTGAGCGAGAGCGCATAACCTCATATCTGCGCGATCGAGGCTACTACAACTTTACAGTAAATAACATTGAGTATCTGGCAGATACGCTCGGAGGCGATCGCAAGGTGGGTGTCAAAGTCATAATCAAGCAGAATATCACCGGATACAACGACCAGGGTAACCCCATCCGAGAGAATAATGTAGTCTACCGCATACGCGAAATCAACATTATGCCCAATTACGATCCCGCAGCGGCTAAGATCGACTCTCTCTACGAGAGCCGCTTCGACACAATCAATATGCGAGGTCTTAATGTGGTATACGACGGCAAGCCCAACGTAAGGCCCCGTCCGTTGCGCTACGCCGTACCCCTCTACCCCAACTACATCTACAACGGTAGTCTGGTAAGGCGTACTTATGACGATATTATGTCGCTCGGCTACTTCAAGAGTGCCAAGATTGTTTTCGAGGAGATGCCTCGAGTAATCGACCAGACAAACTACATCTCCTACATTGGCGATCGCGGCAAGAGAGATTCGTTGCAAACTCGATATACACAGGAGGGGTATCTGCGTTGCAATATCCTATGTACTCCGGCGCTCAAGCAGAGTTTTAACGTCGAGTTGGAGGCAAGTACCACATCGAGTTTCTACGGAGTGAGTGCTACGGTCGGCTATCAGAATCGCAACATCTTCCGCGGAGTCGAGGCACTTGATATCGCTACCACCGTCGGATATGAGTATATGAAGGCTCCCGATGCAAAGCGTAGAAATGCAATGGAGATTGGCGTGACTGCGGGTTTGTGGTTCCCTCGTCTGCTCCCCTTCCGAGTATCGACCCTAAGCCCGATACAACAGCCTCGAACTAAGTTGGAACTCTCCTACAACTACCAGAATCGCCCCTACTACAAGCGAAATCTTTCGAGTCTGGCGTGGGGCTACTCGTGGAAGTATAAGCGCCGCTCGTCGTTCTCGATCAACCCCATTGATATCAACCTTATCAAGGTCGGATATCTGGATAGCAAGTATAGCGAGAGTTTGAAGAATGAGTACCTAAAGAACAGCTTTACCTCGCAGTTAAGTTGCGGACTTTCAGGATCATATATCTACAATAATCCACTAAGCGAGAATAAGCTCAACAGCACCGTTGTCCGCATAAATTACGAGTTGGCGGGTAATCTGGTCGGAGGTCTTGCGCACCTCTTCTCGCAGCCGACGGCCGGCAAAGATTATTATGAGATCTTTGGTATCCGCTATTCGCAGTATCTGCGTTTCGATGTCAGCGTAAGCCACAAGTTGCAGTTCGGAAAGGTTACCGCTCTGGTCGGCCACATCTTCGGAGGTTATGGTCTACCCTACGGCAACTCGATATCGATACCATTCGACCGACTCTTCTATGCGGGAGGTAGCAATAGTATGCGTGGATGGTCGCCCCGAACTCTGGGTCCAGGCTCATCGGCAAAGCCAACAGGCGTGGTCTACCCCAGCCAGCTGGCCAATATGAAGCTCGAGGCGAACCTCGAGTTCCGCTTCCCGATTTGGGATATGTTCCACGGCGCTACATTCCTCGATCTGGGTAATATTTGGTACACGGGCGCAAGCGCCCAGGGAGTACCCGAAGGTGCGGTATTCGCATTTGACACCTTCTATAAGCAGTTGGCATTCAATACGGGTATCGGATTGCGATTAGACATCCAATTTGCGATTCTGCGCCTTGATTGGGGTATTCAGCTACACAACCCCAACAACCCCGCAGGCGAGCGCTGGATCCACAACTTCAAGTGGAAGAATACGGCTCTAAACTTCGGCGTCGGATATCCGTTCTAAACAGAGCCTAGCAGAGAATATAATAAAAGAGGGTGACCAGCGAATGTGGCCACCCTCTTTTATGCAATCTCTATATTTTTAGAAGCTCTTGAACGTATTCCACGAACTATTCTTCTCAGCTGCGTTCTCGAGAGAATTTGTAAGGTTGGGGAAGAAATCCATTCCCAACTTACTCTCAATCTCATCGACGCTAACCGCAAAGCTCTCATAGCTACCCGAATACGACTTATTGCAGAACCAGAAGCCGATTGCCGAAGCCGAAGTTGGATTCTCGGCTGAATTAACCTTCAGAATCACCTTATAGAAGTATCTCGGCACCGAAATCGAACCGGAACTGCCGGAAGAACCCGTGGAACCCCAGCCCAGCTGGAGCGATGCGGAATCCATGCCCAACGTGGAAGATATCTTCGGCAGCGATGACGATGAAGACGCCTTCCCGGAAGTGGAAGAAG
>JAGBVQ010000081.1 GCA_017630245.1 Alistipes sp.
AGAGGAGAGGTTAGTTGATGAAGGGGTCGTATGGTTGGGGTATATACAAAAAAAATCGAGGTCGCGGAGGTGTTCGACTCGCAGCGAGCACCGCTTGCAAGTCTTAGCAACCCATCTGGTTGCAACCTTCCGTTTCCTCTACCAACCTAAAACTACTAACCTAAATGAACCTTAAAACTTCGCTGCAAAGATAAGGGCTTTTTTAATACCGTGCAAGTATTTTATTAAAAATTTTCAAAAAATTTAACATTTTTTTCATTAAAGCCCCTTTTTGAACATTTTATACCCGATTTTTTCGCCCTCAGACCGCAATTTTGAAACAGAAGAGGGTCGCAACAAAACCTGTTGAAACCCTCTTTTTTGCTTGTTGGTTGATGGATTTTATCTCTTGAGGATAGCTCGGAGAATACCCTCGGCATCGTATCCGCACTCTGCGTAGAGCTCGGCGGGAGTTCCCTGCTCGACAAAGCGGTCGTCAATACCCAGCTTATCAACCCTGACTTCATATCCATTCTCGTTGAAGAAGGCAGTGACGGCCTCGCCGACACCTCCGCGCAGCACTCCATCCTCGACAGTGATCACGCGCTTGAATTTGCGGCCTACCTCGTGCAGCAGCTCTTCGTCCAAAGGCTTGGCAAAACGCAGATCGTAGTGCGCAACATCGACCCCCTGTGCGGCAGCTTGCTGGATGGCGTTCGAGGCAAATCCTGCGGTTGTACCTATAGTTAATATAGCAATATCCTTGCCCTCTTTCAGCAGACGACCCTTACCCACGGGCAGACTCTCGAACTCGCAGTTGCGCCACTCGACACCCTCGCCGCAACCACGAGGGTAGCGGATTGCGAAGGGTACTCCGGCGTGCAGAGCGGTGTACATCATATTGCGTAGCTCACGCTCGTTCATCGGGGCTGCAACAACCATATTGGGAACGCAGCTCAGGTATGCCAAATCGAAGGCTCCGTGGTGCGTAGCTCCATCCTCGCCAACCAGACCTCCACGGTCGAGGCACATCACGACGGGGAGATTTTGCAGGGCAACATCGTGAATTACATTGTCGTATGCGCGTTGCATAAACGAGGAGTAGATGTTGCAGAAGGGGACCAATCCCTCGGTTGCCAGACCTGCCGAGAAGGTCACAGCGTGTCCCTCGGCGATACCGACATCGAAGCAACGCTCGGGCATCTGCTCCATCATAATGGTCATCGAGCAACCCGACGGCATTGCCGGTGTAATGCCGACAACGCGACTATCCTCGCGTGCGAGGTCGAGCAGGGTCTCTCCGAAGACATCCTGATAGCGGTCGGCCTTGTAAGTTGAGCGGCGGCGTTCGCCCGTAGCCACATCGAACTTGCCCGGAGCGTGCCACTCGGTGGGGTTCTTCTCGGCGGGAGCATAGCCCTTGCCCTTCAGGGTCATAACGTGCAGCAACTTCGGACCCGAGATATTCTTCAGGTCGGTGAGTGTGCGAACCAACTCCTTCACGTTGTTGCCATCGATGCGGCCGAAGTAGCGGAAGTTGAGGCTCTCGAAGAGGTTCGAGTTATTCATCAATCCCTGCTTGATCATATTGCCCACCTTGCGACAGAATCGGAGCAGGCAGGGAATAACCCCTATCGCACGCCAAAGTCCGTGCTTTACTCGGTTGTAAAATCTTGATGTCGAGACTCTTGTGAGATAGCTGCCGAGCGCACCCGTAGGCTCGTCGATAGCCATATTGTTGTCGTTGAGAATGACCAGAATATCGCAGTTTTTGCCATCGCCGGCATTGTTCAAACCCTCGAAAGCCAGACCGCCGGTCATCGATCCATCGCCAATTATGGCGACAACCTTTCGCTCCTCGCCTTTCAGCTCCGAGGCTTTGGCCATACCGAATGCTGCCGAGATCGAGACCGAAGCGTGTCCGCTGCCGAAGGCGTCGTATTCACTCTCGGCGATCTTCAAGAAACCGCTCAATCCGCCGAGTTTGCGATTCTCGACAAAGCGGTCACGACGACCGGTGATAATCTTGTGTGCATAAGCCTGATGACCAACATCCCAAACGATGCGGTCGTTGGGTGTGTCGTAGACATAGTGCAGGGCAACGGCCAGATCGACCGCGCCAAGACTTGATGCGAGGTGGCCCGGATTCTCGGCACAACACTCGACTATATAGCGACGCACCTCCTCGCAATATTGGGGCAAAGAGGCTACCGGCAGACGTTTAAGGTCGCTCGGCGAGTCGATTTGAAACAATAATTTGTACTTATCTTCAGACATAGCGATACAAAGGTATAAAAATTTCGAAAAATTTAGTATATTCGCAATGTGAAACATTGTGCATTGCGGCGAAATGATCGTTATAGGCGACCTTTCCGGCAATAACGAAATATTTGTAAACTATGAAATACAACAGAATTTTACTCAAATTGAGTGGTGAGTCGCTGCAGGGCGAGCAGAAGTATGGCATCTCAACCGAGAAGTTGCAAGAGTACGCCGAGCAGATTAAAGTGGTAGCTGCACAGGGTGTGCAGATTGGTATTGTCATTGGTGGTGGTAATATCTTCCGAGGTTTGCAGGGCGCAAAGCGAGGTTTCGACCGTGTAAAGGGCGACCAGATGGGTATGCTGGCAACCATTATCAACTCGATTGCACTTCAGGCTGCACTCGAGGATAACGGTGTGAAGGCAAAGGTGCTGACTTCGGTATGCACGGAGCCTATCGGCGAGCACTACTCGAAGGCTAAGGCTCTGGAGTATATGGAGCAGGGTTATGTGGTAATCCTCGGTGGTGGTACGGGTAATCCCTACTTCTCGACCGACTCGGCAGCGGCACTGCGTGGTGTGGAGATTGAGGCAGATGTGCTGCTCAAGGGTACTCGCGTGGATGGCATCTACACGGCTGATCCCGAAAAGGATCCTTCGGCTGTGCGCTTCGAGCAGATTACCTTCGATGAGGTCTACGAGCGCAACCTCCACATTATGGATATGACCGCCTTTACCCTCTGCAAGGAGAACGGATTGGAGATTATCGTTTTCGATATGGATACACGCGGCAATCTCGGAAAGGTTCTTGCAGATGCAAAGGTTGGTACGTTGGTAAAGTTGTAATACCGCATCAACCCAAAAGAGAATAGTAAAAGAATAAAAAATCGAGAAAATTATGGCAACAAAACGTAATGGAACAACCCGCTTATTGGTATTGGCTGCATTGGCCATCGTTGTGGGTTTGATTATCTGGCTGCTCCCGAGCGCACAGGCGCAGAATAACCAGCAGGATATGGAGAAGGCAATCGCCCAGAGTACGCTGGTAAAGGTTGGCGATATGGCTCCCGACTTCACTGTTGAGATGCTCGACGGCTCGACCCTCACGCTCTCTTCGCTCAAGGGTAAGGTTGTGCTGGTGAATTTCTGGGCAACGTGGTGCCCGCCCTGCCGTGAGGAGTTGAAGTATGTTCAGAAGGATATCGTCGACCGCTTTGCCGGCCGCGACTTCGCATTTGTGGCAATTTCGCGCGGTGAGCCTCGTGCAAAGGTTGAGGCTTTCGTTAAGGATCACGGTTACAAGTTCCCCATCGCACTCGACCCGCAGCAGGCTGTATATAAGTGCTTTGCCTCGAACTACATCCCGCGTAACTTCCTGATTGACCGTAATGGTAATGTGGCATTCTACGGCGTGGGTTATGACACTGCGGAGTTCCAGCACCTTATTTCGGAGATTGAGAAAACTTTAAATAAATAATAGAAACTATGGATACCAACACCATTCTTGATGATGCTTCGCGCAGAATGCAGAAAGCAGTAGACTTCCTTGAGGAGACCCTTTTGAATATTCGTGCCGGCAAGGCTTCGACCAATGTTTTGAATAGCGTATTCGTTGACTACTATGGCTCGCAGACTCCCGTGTCGGGCGTGGCAAGTGTCACCGTACCCGATGCAAAGACTATCCTTATCCAGCCTTGGGATAAGAATATGATCCGCCCCATCGAGAAGGCTATCATCGATTCGAATATCGGTCTTACCCCCTCGAACAATGGCGAACACATCCGTCTTTCGATGCCTCCCGTGACTGAGGAGCGTCGTAAGGATCTGGTAAAGCAGGTAAAGGCTGAGGCAGAGAATGCCCGTATCAGCTTGCGCAATGCACGCCGTGATGCAGTTGATGCATTCAAGAAGGCCCAGAAGGAGGGTATGCCCGAGGATGAGGCTAAGGACGGCGAAACTCGTTCGCAGAAGTTGCTCGAGAAGTATAACAAGCTTGTCGATGCAGCTATCGAGAAGAAGGAGAAGGAGATTATGACCGTATAAAAGAGGGAGGTAGGCTGCTTAATTTCGTAGAAAGCCACCTCCGTCTAACCCAATGCGAAAAATCGCTTATATATTAACTTTTTGCATCCTGACCCTCTGTGCTACGGAGGGTCAGGCGCAAATTTATGCCAAGCTGAACGGCCTCTATGCCTGCGTCGGAGTCATCAATCCGCAGGTTGAGTTCCGTCTGAGCGACCACTCTGCGTTCCAGACCGAGATTGTCTATTCGCCCTGGCAATCGATCAAGGGCCACCCGATGCACTTCGGAATATTTATGAACGAGTACCGCTACTACATCAAGGAGCATAATCGCGGCTTCTATGTTGGTGGCAATGTGGGAATGATGGCCTTCAAGATGTCGAAACCATACCTGCTGAATGGTCAATTCGGCCTGCAGGATCGCTACTGTAGAGGTTATGGATTTATGTTCGGCGCAGCGCTCGGTTATGAATATCAATTCTGTGAGCGATGGTTGCTCGATGCCTTTGTCGGTTTTTCGTGGATGCATAGCACCTACAATGGCTACTCGCTCTCAGGCGAGATTGACCTCTATCCACAACGTCCGGCTTGGAAGGAGCCCGATTCGCCCGATCCGCTCAACTACTCTGCGGAGTGGCTCCCAAATAAAATAGGTATCTCGATAGGATATCTTATATTCCCCCCAAAAAAGAAGAAGTAAGGCTCTAAGGCACAGGGTCGTAGCCGCTGCCGCCCCACGGGTGGCAACGCATTATGCGCTTAAATGTGAGCCAGCCCCCTTTGAAGATTCCATATTTGCGGATTGCCTCGATTCCATACTGTGAGCAGGTCGGAGTGTATCGACACGAGGGCGGAGTCAGAGGTGATATGCAGGTCTGATAGAAGCGTATGAGCAGAATGAAGGGGAGGGCTATAATGCCTCTACAAATCTTCAGCAACTGTTGAAAGAATCTTGCGAACTGCATTTTCGATGGTTTTATAGTCGACAACCTCTTTTGACGAGTAAATCAGTGCCATATCGACTGAGCCATTCTTTCCGCACTCGTGTAAGATGCTCTTGTTGAGGCGATAAGCCTCTTTGGTGCGGCGGCGCAGCAGATTGCGCACGTTAGCTCGTTTATGGTTCTTTTTGGGTACCGAGAAGAGAACTTCGACCGAGAAACGGTCGTCGCACTCGGCAAATATGACATAGCGAAACGGATAGACAAACCCGCCGTGGCCGTCCTGGAATAGTCGGCGAACAGCTCCAAACGAACGCAAACGCTCACTATGAGGGAGTCTGAAGTCGGGCATAGTTATCGCTATAAGATTCGGCTCGGAGTTTTTAGGCTCCAAGCCTATTCAATTACTTTTTATCGCTGCTCGAAGAGCGCGAACGGCTCTTCTTTGCAAGTTTGCTCTGCTGGTTGCGGATAAACTCCTCTTTCGAGGCATCCTCCTCGAGCTGCACGGGCGGAACGTCCTCTCCCTTAGCCACCTTTGCACAGAAGATGTCGACTGCCTTTGCAAGCGACGGAGCTGCCGGGGTAGGTGCATTTGCACGAACTTCGATACCGCTCTCGATAGCCTTGCGCAGGGTACCCTCGCCGAAGGTTGCAATCACGGGGAGCTTCTCGGTGCCGAACTTCTCGGTGATGGTCATAATATCCCACGGCGAGTAGAGCAGCAACATATCATAAGAGTTAATATCCACGCCATCAACATCTGCCGCAACCGTACGCGCAAGGATTACGGGCGAGAAGTTGATCTTCAACGTACTCAATGTCTCGGGCAACTCCGGCTTGTGGGGTTCGCTCAGTGCCAGCAGGTACTTCTCGTCCTTATGCTTTACGATAAGTTCGATAAGACCCTTGAACGAGCCGTCAGCGAACGAAATCTTACGCTTACGATATACGATATACTTCTGCAGGTAGAGGGCAATCGCCTCGGTGGTGCATACGTACTTCATCGTTTCGGGTACGGTCACACGCGACTCCTCGCAGATGCGGAAGAAGCTGTCGATGGTGGTGCGCGATGTGAAGATCACAGCCGTATGAGCGAGGATATCGACTCTCTGACTGCGAAACTCCTTAGACGACACGCCGACAACCTTGATCAAAGGTACATAATCGACCTGAAGCTTATGTTTCTGCGATAATTCGTAAAACGGAGATTTCTCTACTACTGCGGGACGGGGTTGCGAAATTAAAATTTTGTTGATTTTCAACGCTCTATCTCTTTATAATGTTATTAACTTCTTGTAGTCAGCGCCCATATCAGCGACAACGGAAACGCTTCGACGGCGCAAAGGTACAAAATCCAATGAAAAATCGGAATTTTTTTATCAATAAAGAATGCAAGTGTCTCTTTTATAAATAGAAATACCAAAATAGCACACTCTACAATCAGAATAATATTCCATATATCGGTCACTTGGTTTGATGAGAGAATGCCCAACAGCAGAATGGGCGATAAAGCTATTGCTGCCAACGAAAATCCTGCTCGTTTCATATATAGCAGGGCCCCTGTGATATCCTGATAGTGGGTCACTTTGCCGACAATCCATAGCACCAACCACTCATATATATTTAGTGCAACAACGCTGAGCAAGGCGTAGAGTGCGGCGGTTGTCGAGAGCCATCCCTCGGCTGAGGAGACCTGATCGGAAAGCCACAATGGGGCGTACTTTATTGCAAAGAGGGCGACGAGACCTACGCCGATAGCCGAAGATGTATTTAGGAACGAGCGGGTCAGTTGCTCCTCTCGGCGACCCGCCGAGAAATCTTCGGGGAGTCGACCTTTGAGCATTCGGCCGAACATTGCGACAATCTGGTGCTTGTGTCGGGCGGCAAAGAAGATTACTGCGATCATCATCACCACAGCCAAAATCTGAAAGAGGAGATCTCCCATCAAGGTCTGCTCTACGATATTGGGTGGAGTGCTCTCGATCGGAGTCGATTGCGCACCAAACATCTCGGCAGCAGATATGACGCGTTGTGCCACAGAGTCTGCCACACACCCCGCAACGGAGGTTGAGTCTGCCGGTGCGATGCCGAGTGAATCGATCGGGCCGAGGTTATGCATTAGAGTCTGCTCCATAGGTGCGTTTGAGTGTTATGCGGATATTTGTACCCTTGCCGATCTCCGATTCGGTTACGGCTATGCGGCCGCCGTGGTACTCCTCGACAATGCGTCGTGAGAGCGAGAGGCCAAGACCCCAACCGCGGGTCTTGGTGGTAAATCCGGGTTCGAAGATGCGCTTCCAATTATTCTTGGCGATACCCTTACCCGTATCTTTGACATCGATCCACACCTTTTTGTCATCGGAGCTGATGCATACATCAATATTGCCGTGCCCCTGCAGTGCATCGAGTGCATTCTTCATCAGATTCTCGACCACCCACTCAAATAGGGCTACGTTGAGGTTTGCCTGCACCGGAGCCGTGGCCAGACCATTATAGTCGAGCGTCACGTTGCGGGGTATGCGCTTGCGGAAGTACATTACCGATTCGCCCACAACCTCATTTACGTTTGCCGGGGCGAGGGTTGTCTCCGAGCCGATCTTTGAGAAACGATCGACAATCTTCATCAGATGGGTCAGATCCTTCTGCATCTCGCCTACGGCCTCGGGATCTACGCCCTGCGAGCGCAGATACTCGATCCATCCGAGCAGTGATGAGGTTGGTGTGCCGAGCTGGTGGGCAGTCTCCTTTGCAAGACCAATCCATACGCGGTTCTGCTCATCTTGCTTGGTCGAGCGGAAAGTGATGAAGACCATCACGCCGAAGACGAAGATGACCAGAATCTGGATATAGGGGAAATAGTAGAGTGACTTGAGCAGATGTGACTGTCCGTAGAAGATGATGTGGTTATGGTCGTTGGTCCACCAGAAGCGGATGACGATCGGTGTATTGGTACTCGCAAACGAATCGAGCGTGCGGCGCAGTCGCTGCGGAGTGTCGATTTGGCGATCCGAGATAAGGTGCGACGAGATGACGTTCAGGTTCTCATCAGTGATGATAAAGGGGATGTTGTTGCGGTTGTTGACGATGCTCGCAATCAAAGGGTCGCCCATATAGTCACCCATCGCATCGCGATTAACCCTCTCCATAGCTCGAGCCCATAGCTCCACATCGTGTTGCTCCTTTTCGCGCAAATGTCGAGCCATATCGTTGGTAAAGAGCAACGACAGAACGGCAATGGCGGTACCTATGATGATGGCCACCACGCGGTTGCGGAACGATAATATTTTTCGGATGCGGTTCATTATCTGTTTGGGTCGAGATTAGGTTTTGGAGCTACTTGCGGCGGGTGTCGCGCGAGGAGAGTATCTGGCGGTACTCGGTCGGGTTAGCCAAAAGTTCCATTGCGGCCTTCACCTCCTTATCACTGCCGAGCGAGTGTTTGATTGCACCCTCAGAGTAGTGGTAGCGCATAACGATATTGCTGTTGAGGCTCTCGACAATCTCGTCGCGGTAGGTGCGCAGATTGCTCTCGGTGTCATCCTTCAGCTCCTGCTCGATGGTGGCGATGTGTGTTGCCAACTGAGCGTCGAAGCGGTCGGCCTCCAGCGCCTTCTTGAGCTGGCCGAGTGTGTGGCGAGTCTCGGAGATGTAGGCCACATCACGCCCCTTGGTAAACTCAACGAAGCGCTCATACTCCTCATCGCTTATCGAGAAGGTGTTGAGATCGATCGACTCTGCGTGGTGGCGCTTCATATACTCATCGCCAAACTCGTCGATGATGCCCATAGCGTAGAGTGTCAGCGCAAAACGGCTGATATACTCCGCTTCGATCGGCACATCGGGCATAATACCACCTCCGTCATAGACCTTGCGGCCGTTGCGGGTCTTGAACTCGCGAATCAGCGAATCGGCAACCTCACGAGCCTCCGAGTCGTGGTTTGAGTAGTCGATATTCTGGATGCAGCGACCCGAGGGGATGTAGTATTTCGCGGTTGTGAGCTTGATGTAGGCGTCATATCCAATCGGACGAGAACTCTGCACCAGACCCTTGCCAAAGCTCTTCTGTCCCAACACTACGGCACGATCCATATCCTGCAAGGCTCCGGCTACGATCTCCGACGAGGAGGCTGTGTGACCATTTACCAACACTACCAGCGGAATCTCGGGCAGCAGAGGCTCGAGCTCGGTGCGGAAGGTTTTGTTCTCGCTCTCGACACGACCTTTGGTGCTGACAACCTCGGTGCCCTTCGGGGTGAAGAGCGATACGATCTTTACCGCCTCTTGCAGCACGCCTCCGCCATTGTTGCGGTAGTCGAGTACGAGAGCCTTCAACTCTCCGCTCTGACGCAGTCGCTCGATTGCGCTGCGCATATCATCGTAGCAGCCATCCGTAAAGTCGGCGTGGCGGATGTATCCTACACTGTCGTTGAGCATTCCCGAGTAGGAGATTCCGGGGATAGCGATGCGCTCGCGCTTGATGCTCAGGTTGCGACGCTTGCCATCGATCAGACCCTCGACTGTTATCTTTACGTTGGTGTTGGGGTCGCCCTTTAGGCGCAAGCTCACCTGCTCGGTGGTGAAACCTTTAGCATCCTCCTTGCCTATGGCGACGATCTTATCTCCGATCTTCAGACCTGCACGGTCGGCCGGCGAACCCTTGTACGGCTCGGCGATGACAATATAGTCGCCTCGCTTGCGGATCAGAGATCCGATACCGCCATACTTACCCGTCGTAGCCAGCTCAAACTCCTTCATATCCTCCTCCGAGAGGTAGGAGGTGTAGGGGTCAAGGTTGCTGACCATTCCGTCGGCTGCGTTACGCATCATCTCATCGGGATTGAGTCGATCGACATAGTGGGTCGAGAGTTCACGCATCATATTGACCATCAACTCCATATTACGACCCAATCCAAAGTCGTCACGGCCGGCAAAAGTGAAGATGCCTGCCATCGCAACCATTGCAACCACCGCTACGATGTAGCGTATTGTCTTTTTCGCTCTATTCATTGCGTTTGTGTGCTAAATAACTATTCAGGCGCATCATCGCATAGGCAACTGTGCGGCGCACGCCCTCAATCTCCACGCCTCCACTCTCGCTGCGGCGCACCACAACCTCATCCTCGAAGAGCAGGCGCAGGCGACGGAAGAAGTTCGATGCGCGGAATCGCATCTCCTTCTCGTTCTGCTCCATCAGCTCGTAGCCCGTAACAACGAAGGCTGTAAGGATCTGCTCCTTGTCGCCATCGAAATCGGCCGAGCTCTCACGCTTGATGTAGCCCACCTTCGGGTAGATCGCAACCCAAATGATGATTGCAGCCACGAGTAGCTGTCCGCGTGTGGTCTGGAACATCACAAAAATCGTGTCACGAGCCGAAAGCATCGAAGCCCCTATTGTCGACATCAGCCACACTGTTGCTACATACAAAACGAGTAGTGCAACCAAAAATTTTACGGAACGAACTAAATATTTCATATTTAATTGATAATTAATCCCCCTTCGGGGTCTTTTCCTCCTCGCGGCTCGGCATAGTGCAAATAAGCTTGCCCTCTGCTCTCGCTCCGCATCGTCGGTTGACAATGGATAATTAAGGTGTTTCTATAATTTTGAATTTTGAATTTTGAATCGCCTCCGCCACCTCCTGCATCAGCCACTTCGGCGTTGAGGTAGCTCCGCAGATACCGATCGACTCGGCGCCCTCGATCCATTCGGGTTGCAATTCGCCGGCCTCTTCGATATTGTAGGTGCGGGGATTTGCCGTGCGGCAAACCTCAGCCAGCACCTTGCCATTGCTCGACTTGCGTCCGCAGACGAAGATCACTACATCGTGCTTGCGGGCAAACTCCTCGAGGTGCTTCTCACGCGAGGAGACCTGACGGCAGATCGTATCGTGGGCGGTGAGCATTTCGGGTGACGGCAGGCGCGAGAGCATCTTCTCTCTGAGTTGCTCGAAGAGGTCGACGCTCTGCGTGGTCTGTGAAAGGAAGAAGATAGGGCGCGAGAAGTCGATCTGAACCAGATCCTCCTCCTTCTCGACAATTATCGTCGGATCGGTAACCTGGCCGGCCAGACCGATAACTTCAGCGTGACCACGTTTGCCGAGAATCACCACCTGACCTCCCACTTCGCGCATCTTGGCGTGAGCCTTCACGACCCTCTCCTGCAGTTTGGCTACTACGGGACAGGTTGCGTCGATGACCTCGATGCCAAGTCTTTGAGCCGCCTCGAAGGTTGAGGGTGGCTCTCCGTGCGCTCTGACAAGCAGGCGATCTCCTGCAAGCGAGGGCAGATCCTCGTGCGACACCGTACGCAGACCCAACTGCTCAAGACGTTGCACCTCAATGCGGTTATGAACGATGTCGCCGAGCGAAAAGACCTCGCCACTGAGCAAGGCCCTCTCTGCCTCGCCGATGGCTCTGACCACGCCGAAGCAGAAACCCGAATTATCATCAATCTCTACACGCATTGCTCCTATCTTTAGTCGGGAATCCCGAGGAGGGATTTACAAATTTGCGATTACTTCGTTGTAGCGAGCCTCGAACCACTGCATCTGCTCGGGGATAGTCATAAAGCTATTGTCGAGAACAATAGCATCCTCAGCCTTGCGCAGCGGCGAAATTGCTCGCGACATATCGGCCTCATCACGCGAGCGAACATTATGCTCGATCTCCTCGAGCGATACGTTGTCGCCCTTAGCCTTAAGCTCGTCGTAGCGACGCAGTGCGCGAACGTGCGGATCGGCTGTCATATAGATCTTGAGCTCTGCATCGGGGAATACCACCGTGCCGATATCGCGACCATCCATCACAACGCCACGCTTGCGACCCATCTGCTGCTGAATAGCCACTAACTTCTCGCGTACCTCGCGAATCGAACTCACGGGGCTTACGCAGTTGCTCACCTCGATGGTGCGGATCTTTCCCTCGACCAGATCGCCATTGACGTAGATATCGCTGGCTCCGCGTGTGGGGTTGAAGCGGAAGTCGATATCGATCTCTTTGAGCAGCGCCACCACCGCATCCTCATCCACGATACCCGAGCGGATAGCTCCGTGCTCGAGGGCATAGAGTGTCACGGCACGATACATCGCACCTGTGTCGATAAAGATGTAGCCGAGACGAGCTGCAATAGCCTTAGCAAATGTACTCTTACCGCACGAGGAGAAACCATCGACGGCTATGATAATTTTATGTTTCTTATTAGACTCCATTGGGCATTATATCTATGAATGAAGAGAGTATTGTATACACACCCAGTACCGCGATGACGATGCCGGCGATGTGGTTAATGGTTAGCATATGACGCGGGCGGAACTTGCGGCGGAAGAGATTGATGAGCGAGGTGAGCATAAACCACCATGCAGCGGCTCCGCCAAAGAATCCGAGGATGATAAGCACGCTGCGGAAGATGCTTGCCACGTCTGCCGCCTGACTCTCGGCTGTGCCGATATTGAAGACGGCAAAGAAGGCGAGGATGTAGGGGATGACGATGACAAAATTGGCAAGCGTGAAACCGAAAATAGAGACGAAATCCTGCCACAGCGAGCTCTTGCCTGCTCGATTTTTACGAATCTGTGGCACGGGGTTTTGGAAGAAGATGTAGACGCCGACAATCACCACGAAGATTCCGCCGATAACGCTCAGCAGCGAGGTGTACTGCTCGATCTGCTTCTGCAGCATCGAGTAGAAGAAGAAGGCGATAATGGCCATTAACGTATCTGCGCACGCAACTCCCAGGCCTGAAACGAGTCCCGAATGGTGGCTCTTGCTCAGTGTGCGCTGGATGCACAAAACCGCCACGGGACCTACCGTAATCGAGGCTGCCAAGCCTACGGCCAGACCGCGCAGAAGAAGCGTTATAATCTCCAATCCAATCATTTTGTTTGTTATTCGTTCTCTATTTTACCAAAGTCTCGCTTTGGGATTTTACACTCTCTAAAACAGCTTCTTTTTTGAGGTTGTCACCACAAAATCCTTCAAGTAGAAGGGCTCGAAGTAGGCGATATCCTCAAAACGACCCTCCTCAAAGGCCTTCTGTGCCAGCGGAGCGATACCTCGTACCGAGGGGGTGACGTTAATCAGCGTAGCGTCCGAGAGAGTCTCGGTGCACTTGGCCGCTCCGTTTCCGAAGATTACCAACTTGCCCCCCTTGCGCCACTCGGCAAAACTCTCCTCGGTCACAACCTCGGCCACTACCTCCGAGAGAGCACGACCCTCGCAGTCGAAGATCTCGGCGTAGACCTCCATACGGCGTGCATCGACCATCGGGCAGAGGCGCACCTGCTCCCAATCCTCGATATCCAAAATGCCTGCCTCGAAATCCTCGCGAGCTACTGCGGTCAGGGCGTCGAGTGAGCCTATGGCGATAAGGGGCTTCTGCAAACCGTAGCAAAGACCCTTGGCAAACGACACGCCGATACGCAGTCCGGTGTAGGAGCCGGGACCCTTGCCCACCGCCACAGCGTCAATCTCATCAGGGGCAATGCCGGTCGAGCGCAGCAGTTCATCAACAAACACGCCCACTTTGCGTGCGTGGTCGCGACCCTCGTCGCTCTCGAGCATCGATACAATCTCGCCATCGCGGGCGATACCCACCGAACAGATGTCGGTGCCGGTTTCTATACAGAGAATCGTAGCCATCGTTCTACCTATAATTTTTCATTGCTTTATCCATTTCACGCTTGGCATCATTTGCCTTCAGATACTCGCGCTTGTCGTAAGACTTACGACCGCGAGCCAAGCCGATTGCCACCTTCGCCAAGCCTCGTTCGTTGAGGAATATGCGCAGACCCACTACGGTCAAGCCTCGATCCTGCAGTGAACGCTGCAGCTTGTCGAGCTCCTTGCGGTTGAGCAGCAGTTTACGGTCGCGCTTGGGGGTGTGGTTGTTGCAGGTTCCCCAGCCGTACTCGGCAATATTCAGACCACGCAACCACAGCTCGCCACGGTCGAAGTAGCAGTAGGTGTCGACCATCGAGGCCTTGCCCAATCGCAGCGATTTAATCTCGGTGCCGACCAACACGACACCCGCCACGAACTCCTCAAGGATCTCGTAGTCAAAGGTTGCACGCTTGTTGCGGATATTTATCTTCTTGTAATCACTCATACTCCTCGCGTGTGCGGTGCGCGCACACTACGGCACAAAGATACTCTTTTTTTACAACTTGTGAAAAAATTTCGCCACAAGCATCAAACATCGAGATAGTATGGGGGGGCTTGAATCACTGAAAGGTCGGGGGATATTAGCTAAATTTAGCTAAAGGCCAATGTTTTTTACAAAAAAACTCCTTATCCCCTATTCGGCACAAGATTTGTTCTGTTTGGATGCGGGTAGAGCCGGATAAGGTAACTAATTCTTTTATCTTTGATATGTTTTACACACATCTTTCTGTTTATTTTCTGTTTGCACACTGATGTACGCAGCGATGCGTACACGACCCCGGCTCCACCCCTTTTTTATCATCTTAAAATGAAGAGGGGCTACCCAACGATTCGATTGGACAACCCCTCTCCTATAACCGGGGAAGGTTATATTTTATCTCTTACATTGTGCCGCCTACGCTCCACCAGAAGGCACGCAGACCGAGCTTCGGGTTCTCCTCGTCGATCTGGCGAACGGCAGCCAGCAGTGCATCCGCCTTGTCATCTTCGGCAATCGAGATGATAGCCGAGTTGAGTGTGGGCCATACAGCGTCGCCCAAGTGAGGCTCTCCGGTTGTCATACCGCAACCGGTAACCTCCTCCCACGAGGTAAAGCCACGAACGCCGAGCTCGGCCATCTTCTGCTGTACCTCTACATAAAGTGCCTGATTGCAGGCCAAAAATATAGCTTTCATAATCTGTTACGCATTAAGTTTAGCAAGTTTCTTTGCCGCCTTGCGCTCTTGACGAAGCGCAAGGATGCAGTAGAGTACCGGAATAAGCAGCAGGGTAATCAGAGTCGAGAACGAGAGTCCCCAAGCAACCGACATACCGAGCGAGTTCCACATCTCAGAACCTACACCGCTACCAACTGCCATAGGTACCATACCCATAACTGTTGTGAGGGTGGTCATCAAGATAGGACGCATACGCGAGCGACCTGCAGCTACGGCTGCATCAAGTACCGACATACCACGACCCTGCAACAGGCGGGTGTAGTCCACAAGGATAATACCGTTGTTCACAACGATACCTACCAGCATCAAGACTCCGAGCAGACCCATAATTCCGAGCGGAGTGCCCGAAACCCACAAACCGAGCAGCACTCCTACCAATGCGAAGGGCAGCGAGAACATAATGATGAAGGGGTAGCTGAGCGACTCAAACTGCGATGCCATAATCACATAGACAAGGATCACCATCAGAGCCAAGAGCATAAACATATCGCGGAAGGTATCCTGCTGATCCTCGTACGAACCTCCGAAGTCCCAAGTAAGACCTGCGGGCATATCCATATCATTCAAACCGATGGTTGTAGCCTCAATAAGGTCTGAAGTTGCATAGCCGTGAGCTACCGAACCCGAAATCTTCACATAACGCGAACGATCCTTACGCTCGATTGACGGGGGTGATACGGTCTCGATAACCTCGCCCAGATCGCGCACCTTGAGGGCACCTCCCGTAGTGGGGCTATAGATTGTCACATTCTCCAGAGCCTCCTTCGACTCACGGAACTCCTTGGCGTAGCGTACCAAGATGTCGTACTCCTCACCATCCTCACGGTAATACGAAGCAACAGCTCCGTTCACACGGTTACGAAGGTAGGTTGCGGCTGTCGATACGTTGAGGCCGTTCATTGCCAACTTCTCGCGGTCGAATACAACCTGGAACTCGGGAGTATACTCCTCACGCGAGATTACAACCTCCGAGCAGCAGTCAAATCCGAGCATCATCTCCTTGATCTTAGCTGCGTAGAGGTCGGTATCCTCAAGCGAGTAACCAAAGAGCTCGATATCTACCGATGACTGACCACCGGCACCACCCTTCTGGCCCGACTCGATAACCTCGAATGAGCGGATCTCGGGATACTTGATCAGATCCTTACGCATACCGTCACAAATCTCGGTCAGCGAGCGCTCACGCTCGGTCTTCTTCAGCAGACGGATATTCATCGAGATGTAGTGTGTACCATTCTCCTGAATCGAGGCGAATGCATTGTCCGAATCGGCAACACCCTCGGTCATACCGATAGTCTTGATTTCGGGATACTTCGAGCGGAACTCCTTGTCGATACGCATTGCAACATCGCGGGTAATATCCTGACGGGTACCTACCGGCAACTTGATCTTCACTGCGATACGAGCATTATCCTGCGAGGGCATAAACTCGGTCTTCACTTTCGGGCCGATGCCGACCATCACGCCTACGAAAAGGGCAAGTGCAGCAAAGACGAATGTCTTGCGGTGGTTTACGCACCAATTGAGGATTCGGCCATAGAAGTTCTCCAATCCGCCCATACCTTTATCTACCCACTTCTGAATCTTCGACTTCTTGGGATTCTGCTTCATAATGAGTGAGCAGAGTACCGGAGTGAAGGTCAGCGCGGCAGCCATCGAAACGGTCAGTGTGATGGTAACCATCCAACCCATCGGCTTGAAGAGGATTCCGGCCATACCTGTAATCATAGTAAGGGGCAGGAACACAGCCACGGTTGTAAGGGTCGAAGCCATAACCGAAAGACCCATCTCCTTGGTAGCGAAGATTGCAGCCTGCTTAACGCGCGAACCACGATCGACGTGCTGGGTGATATTCTCGAGGATAACGATTGCATTATCGACAACCATACCGATCGAGATCGAGAGCGACGACATTGTGATGATGTTGAGCGTCGAGCCTGTCATCAACAGATAGATCAATGCCGAAAGCATCGAGATGGGGATGGTCAGGATGATGATGAACATAGCACGCCAGCGACCGAGCATCAACATCACCACGAACATTACGATAATGAAGGTGGTAAGGATTGTATCAACCAGCGACTGTGCCGTATCCATAATGTTGTCCGAGTTGTCGATAAAGGGCTCGATACGCACATCCGAAGGAAGAGTCGGGAGAATCTTCTCCATCTCCTTCATCACCTTGCGCGAGATATCTACCGTATTAGCTCCATTCTGCTTCTGGATGATAAGCATACCTGCTCTCTCACCGTTGTTGAAGCCCTCCTGAGTACGCTCCTCCTGGGTGTCGGTGATGGTTGCAACATCGCGCAGATAGATATTAGCTCCATTGCGAGTGCCGATTACAACACTCTCCATCTCCTTTGCGCCCGAGAACTCCTGATCCACACGCAGCGAGTAGGTGTTCGAACCCACGTCGAGCGTACCACCGGGCATTGAACGGTTCTCGGCAGCGATGATCTGAGCGATATTCTCGATGGTCATTCCGTAAGCCTCGAGCTTGTAGGGGTCGCAGTAGATCTGGATCTGACGAGCCGGAAGACCCGAAACAGATACGGTACCTACACCCTTCACACGAGCCAGCGGGGTCGAAACTCGCTCATCGATAATCTTTGCAAGACCGCTCCAACTCTCCTCGGCCTTGATCGACATCATCATAATAGGCATCTCGTCGGGCGAGAACTTCATAATGATCGGGTTGTTCACCTCGTCGGGGAGGTTCTGCACAACCATATCGAGCTTATCGCGCACGTCTGCTGTAGCAACATCGGGATCGATTCCATAGTTGAACTGCAGCGCAACCATTGAGATATTCTCCTTCGACTTTGAGGTGATATGTTTCAGATCCTCAACTGAGTTGAGGCTGTTTTCGAGAGGTTTTGTTACATTCTCCTCGATATCCTCAGCGCTGGCACCGGGGTATGCTGTTACCACGATGATGTAGTTGGAGTCGATGTGCGGGAAGAGATCGACCGGCAACTTTGCCAACGAGAAAATACCGAATATCGCGACTGCAACGAATACGAGAATCGTTGTAATCGGATTATTGACGGCTGTTTTATAGATATTCATTTCTTAAACCTGTTAAGTTTCGACTAATTGTTGAGTTCTACCTTGTCACCGCTGTTTACGCCCAGCTGACCGAGTACTACTACCTGCTCACCATCCTTTACGCCCGAGAGAACCTCGTACTCGTAGTCCAAGTGCTGACCGAGCTCCACCTTGCTGTAACGTACGGTGCTATCTGCCGGATTGTAGATAAATACGTAGCGGTCACCCGAGCCCATCAGCTTGTTCACTGCGCGATCCGAGATGATTACACGGTTTGCAGTAGCATAGGGAAGGTTTACGCGTGCGAACATACCCGGACGAACACGCTCGTCGCTGTTGGGGAGCGAAACCTCCACCTGGAAGGTGCGGGTTGCGTTGTTGATTGTCGGGTAGATGCGTGCGATGCGACCGCTGAACTGCTCCTCGCCATAAGCGTCGAGAGTTACGTTTACCTTCATTCCACGCTTGATCTTCGAGAAGAGCGACTCCGAAACGTTGATCATAATCTTCACGGGACGAATCTGCTCTACAACCAGCACGGGATAGCCCGAAGCCATATCGCCTACGTCGAAGTTGCGAGCCGAAACGATACCCGATACGGGCGAAGTGAGGGTGGTGTTCTCCTTGAGGTTGTTGAATGCCGATGTTGCGATGTCGAACGAGAGCTTGCGAGCATCGTACTCCGACTTCGAAGCGCCACCAGCCTCATAGAGCTGCTTTGTGCGCTCGTACTCACGCTTTGCATTCTCGAGCTGAGCTGCTGCCTGTACGAGTGACGAGTTGTCGAGAGTTACCAGTGTCTGGCCGGCCTTTACGCGATCGCCTACATCCACAAGGATGTTGGTGATACGCAGCGGCTGCTGCGATGCGATGTTGTTAACAACCTGAGCCTCAACCGTACCGGTGAATGAAACCGATTGAGTAACATTGCGCTTGGTAGCGGTATTAACGGTCACCTTCGGCAGTGCCTTAACCTCCTCGACCGTCTGATTCTTCTCATTTCCAGAGCAGGCAACACCTGCCATTGCACATACAATAAGTAGTGACTTCAAAACTCTTTTCATAACCTTTTCTTTATCTTTTTATTTTCTAATTTTTCGATTTAAGAATCCGATCCTAAAACTCCAAGGTGCCCAGAATCTTATCCAGCGCAACCTTCGAAGTGAGGAAGTTGTAGATTGCCGAGTTGCGGCTCAGCTCCGCCTGAGTGAGTGCCAGCTGCGAGTTGTCGATCTCGACCAGAGTACCCGTACCAACCTCGTAGCGCTTAACAGCAATCTTGTAACCGCGATCGGCCTGAGCTACGGTTGCATCTGCCGAGTTGAACTGCTTGACGCTGGTCTGCATCGAGTTGAGCGACTGAACCATTGCCACTCTCAGCTGACGCTCAACGTTCTCGCGCTGCAGTTGCAGGTTCGAGAGGTCGAGGTTAGCCTTGCGTGTAGCTGCACGTCGTGATGCGCCGGCAAAGATCGGGATGTTGAGCTGAACACCTGCGTAAGAGTAGGGATTCCAAGCCTCCTTCTTGCCAAAGCGACCATCGTTACCCAGAGCGGTGTAGAGATATGCGGCGTTGATCGAGAGGGTAGGAACGTTGGCCATCTTGGTAATCTTGAGGGCCTTATCGAGCATCTGCTCCTGCAACTCGAACTGCCTCATTGTGGTGTTGTCTGTAAGGTCGAGCTGCGAGAGGGTGTATGCCTCATTCATCGCCGACTTGTAGTCCATAAGCGAACCCTCGACGTCGATCTCCATCTGAAGGTCAAGACCAAGCAGCGCCTTGAGCTGCCACAAGGTGAGCATTACGCTGTTCTCGGCCTCGAATACGTTGGGCTCTGCATTCTGCACCGACACGTTCGAACGGATCATATCGTACTCCGAAACCGAACCTACATCGTAGCGCATCTTGACATTCTTATTATTCTCTACGGCATTGTTGTAGACGCTCTTATATACGGCCAACGACTCCTTGGCCAGAAGTGCCGAGTAGTAAGCCTTGGTTACCTGCTCGACCATATCCTGACGCGACGAGCGAGCCTTCTCCACAGCCAGCTCCACATCGAGAGCCGAAACCTTCAGGCTTGACCACAACTGTGCATTGATTACGGGCATAGCTGCCGTGATACCACCATTGAACGAGTTGTCCGAGCCGACCTTGATGGTTTGGGTCTGGCCACCGAGCGACATACTCATTGTCTGCTTCTCGATTACTCGCTGATAGGTCGCCGTAGCGTCGATCTGCGGGTAAAGTTTTGCGTAAGTGCCCTGCTTGGCATAGCGCTTAATCTCAATCTCCTGGTCTGCGATTTTGATGGTCGGGTTCTCGCTCAAAGCAATCTCAAGAGCCTGCTCGAGGGTCAGCTTGGTGGTCTGTGCCAGACCTGACACAACCGCGAACATCAACATTCCCACTGTTAAAAATAACTTTTTCATACCTTTATATATAATTGTTTATATTCTATATCTCAATGCCGTTCTTTGCGATGAAGTTGTCGATGACCTCCAGGCCTTTCGGCGTGGCTACTCCGCGAAAGAAGCAGACGATAATATGGCAAAAAGCCTCGTGCTGCGATACACCCTCCGGGTAGGGGAAGTCCTGACGAGCAATGACTCCCATTGCCGAGTAGTAGAGCACCGTGATGGCAAGGTCCATATTGAATTTTGTATCAAAGTACCCCTCCTCTACGCATCGTTGTATCGCCCTTTTGAGATTTGTTCGCCCAACCTCGCCTGACTCTGCGTGGATACGGGAGAAAACCTTGGGATAAAAACGCTGCAAGTTATTCATAATACGATGATTCACCTCAGTATATTGCATCATATTGAGAAAACCGTGTAACATCGCATCGAGAATGGTTGCCGTAGAGTCCTTTGTTATGATATTGACCTCGTCTCGTTGCTTGTTGAGGAAGTTAGACATACAGAGATAGATCAGCTCCT
This sequence comes from Alistipes sp., assembly GCA_017630245.1. Classification (GTDB taxonomy): domain Bacteria; phylum Bacteroidota; class Bacteroidia; order Bacteroidales; family Rikenellaceae; genus Alistipes. The sequence goes on from JAGBVQ010000081.1 coordinate 21,073, forward strand.
CCTTGTCACCGAACATCTCGTAGAGGGTTCTCTTCGACATACCGAGTCCTCGGGCGATGTCGTCGACTCTCACCGATTTGATACCGTTGGCAACAAACATCTCGCTTGCGCGCTCGATTATGTACTCTTTTTCTAACATAGTTTGCTCTGTTGTCCGATCTTGGTAGGGGACTCTTGGCTCGGCTTGTTGCCGCAAGACCAAAATAGCCCTATTCCCACGGTGCAAAGATAGGTAGAAAACTCGAAAAACAAAAAAAGTTTTCTGTTTTTGGCAATTTTTATGCCTTAAAAAATAGTTGTAGCCAGGGGTTTGGGCGTTGTTTTGGTCGATTTGATACAAAAAAAGGCCGTCGCGACCATTCATCGGTCGGATAGCCTTTTGTTGGAAATTGCGTCTGCAGAGGGGGAAGGTTTGGCTCAATTACTTCGCTTTGCCGGAGAGGAGAGCAAACTCCGCCTCTACCGAGTAGGATAGCGAGATCTTCTCAAATTTCAGGTCGGGCGAAGCGTTAATCTCCGACTCATCGGCGAACTGCGAGTATTGCGCTATCTCCTTTGCATTACGGGTATTTTGCGTAATGTTGCGCAGCGATTTGGCGTTGTGGTCAACGATATTCAGACACTCTCCAATCTGACACCCAACAGCATCGGCAAGAAGCTCAGCTTGCTCGCGGGCATTCTGCATCGCCTGGATGCGCACCTGACGCTCACTCTCGGCGCGTTTTGAGTAATCTCCAGCCACTGATTGTTGCTTGATGCCCATCTTTTCGAGGGTTGAAGAGATTAGCTGCACCTCGCGCATCGAGCTGAGTTTGAGTCTGAATCGCTGAGTGAGATACGTTTCAGTGCCGTTTGATGAGCGTTTGGTTTCGGTTGTCATACGGCTGATTATCAACTGCTCATCAATATCAACCTTTGCGCGTTTCAGCAGATCGAGAACATCTCTGCGCTGGTCGATAATTGGGCGCTGGCTGCCATCCAGGGTGAAGTTGAGATAGAATATGTCGGGATCGACACTCAAGAAGGCGCTGCCTTTAATTACGATACTATTTCTCGGTGCGGGTTCCGTAGCCGTTGCAATATCGGCAATGCAGAGCGCTGCAACGCCGACCAATAGCATTAAAATCTTCTTCATAATATTGAGTTTTTAGGTGGTTGTCTACGATATAACGCCGAGAAACCTCGATATATTGCCCTCCGAGGGCCGAGAGTGCTACTTGCGTCGCACCAACTTCACCACATTCTCGACGTGGTGGGTGTGGGGGAACATATCGACAGGCTGTACAGCCACTACGCGGTAATCCTCATCGAGCAGCGCCAGGTCACGCGCCTGCGTAGCAGGGTTGCAGCTGACGTAGACCATACGCTCGGGTGCAGCGCGGCGGATGACCTCGATAACCGGCTCATCGACACCTGCGCGGGGCGGGTCGAGGATAATTACATCGGGGCGGCCGTTGCGAGCCACGAAATCGTCACTCAACACAGCCTTCATATCGCCTGCATAGAACGAGTTGTTGTCGATGCCGTTGATCTGAGAGTTGATCTTTGCATCCTCGATAGCCTCGGGAACATACTCAATGCCGACAACCTTCTTGCAGCGACGGGCGCAGAAGTTGGCAATAGTTCCTGTTCCGGTGTAGAGGTCATAGAGGGTATCTTCGGGTTTGAGGTCGGCAAACTCGCGTGTCACCTTGTAGAGTTCGTAAGCTTGCTCTGAGTTGGTCTGGTAGAACGACTTGGGACCTACTTTGAACTTCAGACCCTCCATCTCTTCGATGATGTGATCCTTACCCGAGTAGAGCACGGGAGTCTGGTCGGTCAGCGAGTCGTTCCACTTGGTATTGACGATGTAGAAGAGCGAGGTAATCTCGGGGAACTTAACGTGGATATGCTCCATCAGGGCGTCAATCTTCTGGCGGTCATCCTCATTGAAGACAACGATAAGCATATTCTCGCCAGTCGAGGCTGTGCGGATTACGATGCCGCGCATAAGACCCTGATGCTCACGAGCATTGTGAAACGAGTAGCCATTCTCGATACAGAAGCGCTTGATCTCGTCACGCAGCGGATTCGAGGGGTCGGGCTGCAACCAGCAGTGGTCAATGTCGAGAATCTTGTCGAACATATTGGGGATATGGAAGCCCAGCGCGGGGCGGGGCTCGATATCGCCACCCTGAGCGATCTCCTCGTAGGTGAGCCAGCGACGATCGGCGAAGGTAAACTCCAACTTATTGCGGTAGTATTGGGTCTTTGCCGAGCCGAGGCAGGGTGCTATTTCGGGCAATTCGACCTTGCCGATGCGGGTGAGCTGGTCGCGTACCTGCTCGGTCTTGAAGCGAAGCTGCTCGGTGTAGGGCAGATTCTGCCACTTGCAACCTCCGCAGACGCCAAAGTGGGCGCAGAAGGGCTCCTCGCGCAGGGGAGAACGCTTCACATACTCCGTAACAACACCCTCCATAAAGCGGCGGCGCTTGTTGCGAATCTGTACATTTACCACATCTCCCGGAACGGTCATCGGAACAAATACCACCACATCGTTCCAGCGACCCATCGCCTTGCCTTCAGCTGCGAGAGTCGTAATTTCGAGCCCCTCAATCAGAGGGTATTGAGCCTTTTTGCGAGCCATATCGTTAAAAAAAGTTTCTTTCGTTTACAATTTTGTGCAAATGTACGAATAATTTAGGAAAAGAGAGGCTCTTTTTTGCGAAAGGTGCGCTTTTCGGTATCGGGTTTGGTGTTGTGAAAGAAAATCTTTATCTTTGTACGGGGAATTGCGGTTCCCGAATGTTGAAAAATTATTTGTCCTATGGAGAAAAAATTGGAGATTAACTTTCATCACTACGTCTCGATGGCACAGATGCCCGCCGAGGAGCGAGCTCTGGTCGAGGAGGCTCAAAAAGCCCTCAAG
>JAGBVQ010000082.1 GCA_017630245.1 Alistipes sp.
ATTAACCATTGCACTTTTTGCTACGACAATGACACTTTCGAGTTGCGACAAGGCGGTAAAACAACCTACCGAAAACCCCTTGATTGCCGAGTGGAATACCCCCTACGGCATACCTCCGTTCGACCAGATCAAGAACGAGCACTACGCCCCTGCGCTCAAATACGCTATGGCGCAGCACTTGGCCGAGATTGAGGCAATTACCTCATCGCACGACGAGCCTACATTCGACAACGTGATGCTCGCCTACGACCGTTCGGGAGAACTGCTCTCGCGCGTATCACTCACCTTTGAGATGATCTGCGCTGCCGAGAAGAACGACTATCTTACCGAGGTCGAGGAGGAGATGATGCCTCAGCTGGCGGCTCACTACGATCAGATTCTGATGAACGATGCCCTCTTCGCCAAGATCAAGACCCTCTACGACAAGCGTGGAGCTCTGGGGCTGGATGCCGAGCAGATGCGTCTGTTGGAGAAGAGTTATAACGACTTCGTGCGTGCCGGTGCTCTACTCTCTGCAGAGCAGAAAGAGAGACTCAAGGCGATAAATGCAGAACTCTCACTTACAGCCGTAAAGTTCGGCAGCAATCTGCTGGCTGAGACCAACGACTTTGAGTTGGTGCTCTCGAATAACGAGCTCGATGGTCTGCCACTAAATCTGCGTGAGGCTGCGGCCGAGAAGGCCACTCAGCGTGGTCACGAGGGCAAGTGGGTATTCACGCTCCACAAGCCGAGTATGATCCCCTTCCTCACCTACTCGACTCGCCGCGATCTGCGTGAGAAGATCTACAAAGCCTACCTCAACCGAGGCAACAACGGCAACGATCACGACAATAAGGATCTTATCAATGACTTTATCCGCCTGCGCACCGAGAAGGCACATTTGCTCGGCTACGAGTGCTATGCAGACTATGTGATTTCGGATCAGATGGCTCAGGATAAGGCTGCCGTATACGATCTTCTTGACGAGATTTGGACTCCGGCCTTGGAGCGTGCAAAGGAGGAGTTGGCCGAGATGGAGAAGATGCTCCACCGCGACAACTCGTCGGCAACATTCGAGTCGTGGGATTGGTGGTACTACGCCGAGAAGGTTCGCCGTCGCAACTACTCAATTGACGAGGAGATGCTGCGTCCCTACTTCTCGCTCGACAACGTACGTCACGGTATATTCTTCCTCGCAAACCGTCTTTACGGCATCACATTCCGCCCCGTAAAGATCCCCGCATACCACAACGAGTGCTCAGCATTCGAGGTACTCGACAAGGATGAGTCGTTGCTCGGAGTTCTCTATCTGGACTTCTTCCCGCGCGATGGCAAGGGTGCCGGTGCTTGGTGCGGCTATTATCGTGAGCCTATGTATGATGCGGAGGGCAAACGTATCCCGCCCGTTGTGAGCATCGTATGCAACTTCACACGCCCCGTGGGCAACACCCCCGCACTGCTCAATATCGACGAGACAGGCACGTTCTTCCACGAGTTTGGACACGCTCTGCACTTCCTCTTCTCGGATACTAAGTACCGTGGACTGCTCGGTGTAGAGGGCGACTTTGTGGAGCTTCCTTCGCAGATTATGGAGAATTGGGCTTTCGAACCGGAGTTGCTGGCCAAGTATGCGATTCACTACCGTTCGGAGGATGTGATCTCGGAGTCAATGGTTAAAAAGCTCCAGCGCAGCTCGCACTTCAACCAGGGCTTTATGACCACCGAGCTGGTCGCTGCAGCACTCTCGGACCTGGAGATTCACTCGACAAAGAACTACGAGGATAAGATCGACGTCGAGGCCTTTGAGTACAAGGTGCTCAACGAGAAGCGTGGCCTTATTCCCCAAATCGAGCCTCGTTATCGCTACACATACTTCAGCCACATCTTCGATGGCGGCTACTCGGCAGGATACTACTTCTATATATGGGCCGAGGTGCTCGACAAGGATGCCTTTGAGGCATTCCGCGAGAGCAACGATATCTTCGATCGTCGCATAGCTGAGCGTTTCCGCCGTGAGGTGCTCTCACGCGGAGGTGAGGATGATGGTATGAATCTCTACCGTGCATTCCGCGGTGCCGACCCCGACAAGACCCCGCTGCTCAAGGCTCGAGGTTTGTGGAAGGAGCCCGAAGTAACAGAGGCGGAGACCAATGCACCTGCGCCCCAGAGCGGCAACACCGACGAGGTAGAGTTTTAGAGGCTCCTGCCACAAGAGAAACGACTATAACAAACCAAACAAATAAAAGAAAAACGTATGAAATTAACTCACAAAATCGTAATGCTTATGTCACTTACAGCATTCGCGGTGGGTTGCGCTGACGAGACAATGCCGGTGGCTCAACTCCCCGAAATCGACACCACAAACCCGCTGCTTGCGGAGTGGGACACCCCCTTTGCAACACCTCCATTCGACCAGATCAAGTTGGAGGATTATATGCCCGCATTCGAGACAGCTATCGCTGTATCGCGTGCCGAGCTCGATGCTATCATCAACAACCCCGCAAAGCCGACCTTTGCCAACACTATCGTTGCTCTGGAGCGTCAGGGCGCACTGCTTGGCCGTATCTCGGGAATCTTCTACAACCTGCTCTCGGCTAACACTTCGGACCAGATGCAGCAGATCGCTATCGAGATTCAGCCCAAACTCTCAGAGCTCTCGAACGACATTTCGCTCAACCCCGAGCTCTTCGCTCGTGTGAAGGCTGTATATGAGAAGCCGGGCTTGTTCCTCTCGAAGGAGGATAAGAAGCTGTTGGAGGATACCTACAAGGGTTTTGCTCGCAGCGGCGCAGACCTCCCCGAGGATCAGAAGGCTCTCTACCGTGAATACTCGAGCGAGTTGTCGGCTCTGACTCTCAAGTTCGGCCAGAACTCTTTGGCTGCAACTAACGCATTCTCGATCACAATCACCGACCCCAAGCAGGTTGCCGAGCTGCCCGACTTCGTAAAGGAGGGTATGGCTATGGAGGCTAAGGCTCGTGGCCACAAGGGTTGGAGAGTAACTCTTCAGGCACCCAGCTATGGTCCCTTTATGACCTACTCATCGCAGCGCGATCTGAAGGAGAAGCTCTGGAAGGCCTACAATTCGCGTGCATTGGGTGGCGATTTCGACAATAGCGCAAACATCCTCCGCATCACTGAGTTGCGTCTGAAGATTGCAAATCTGCTCGGTTACAAGTGCTATGCAGATTACGTTCTCGAGAACCGTATGGCCGAGAATACCGAGACCGTAAACGGCTTCCTCAAGGAGCTGCTTGACGCTACCAAGGAGTACGCTGATAAGGATTATGAGACAGTAAACAGCTATGCTAATTCGCTCGGCTTCGAGGGTAAGCTCCAGCCCTGGGATTGGGGTTATTACAACGAGAAGTACAAGAACGAGAAGTACTCGCTCAACGATGAGTTGGTTAAGCCCTACCTCAAGTTGGAGAGTGTGAAGGAGGGTGTATTCTTGCTCGCAAACCGCCTCTACGGCCTCACTTTCACACAGCGTGATGACATCGCAGTCTACCACCCCGATGTAACTGCTTACGAGGTTAAGGACGAGGATGGCAAGTTCTTGGCTGTTCTCTACCTCGACTTCTTCCCCCGCGCTTCGAAGCGTGCAGGTGCTTGGATGACCGAGTTCCGCGGTGCAGAGATTATCGATGGTGTTGAGACCCGTCCGCTCGTATCGCTGGTTATGAACTTCACCAAGCCGACCGATACCAAGCCTTCGTTGCTTACTTTCGACGAGTTCGAGACCTTCCTCCACGAGTTTGGTCACGCACTGCACGGAATGTTGGGCGTTGGTAAGTACGAGTCGCTCAACGGCACAAGCGTTTACCGCGACTTCGTAGAGTTGCCCTCGCAGATCCTCGAGAACTGGGCAACCGAGAAGGAGTTCCTCGACCTTTGGGCTAAGCACTACCAGACAGGTGAGCCTATCCCCGCAGAGTTGGTTGAGAAGATCGTTGCTGCTCAGAACTACCTGGCTGCATACGCTAACGTTCGCCAGATTTCGTTCGGTATGACCGATATGGCTTGGCATACTCTGACTGAGCCCTACACAGGTGATGTTGCAGAGTTTGAGGTTAAGTCAATGGCTCCGACTCAGGTATTGCCCGTAGTTGATGGCACTGCTATGGCTACTGCCTTCACTCACATCTTCTCGGGTGGTTACGCTGCAGGTTACTACAGCTACAAGTGGGCAGAGGTTCTGGAGGCTGATGCATTCTCTCTCTTCCAGGAGAAGGGTGTATTCAACCGCGAGGTTTCGAATGCATTCCGCAAGGAGCTCCTCTCGCAGGGCGGTAAGGATCACCCGATGACGCTCTATGTAAACTTCCGTGGCCACAAGCCCCAGACTAAGGCTCTGATTGACAAGATGCTCAAATAGAGGATTTGACAATCCGTAAACAACAACCCCCGAAAGTTAGGCTTTCGGGGGTTGTTAATTTTACATAATATTGGTCTACTCCCAATCTGCTCGGTTATAGACAACCTTCTCACCCCAGCAGGGAATCCAAACGTGGTCGTGAGTAAGGGTACTCTTGAGCTTGAGTGCATCGTGGAAAGTCCAACGCCACTTCTCGACAGCGTGGCCCAACTCCTGGAGGTGCGAGAGGAATACGTGGCGAGGCTGGAACTTGTCGATAGCCTTCTGGATCTTCAAGCCTACAGCCATATGGGGCATAAAGATATCCACCTTCTTCTGAGGATTGAGCTGCTTATAGTTGTAAGAGTCGCCCGTATGGTAGATCACAGTATTATTGGTCTTGGGGCCGCAGTCGATCTCATACGAGGTCACGTCGAGGTGCCACTTCTTATTATGGTCACCAATAGTGGTACGGATAGTTATGTCACCCATCTCAATAACACCTCCATCCGTAATCTTTGTCACATTCGCACCCTTGATATCGAAAGAGGCAAAGATGGGCTTATTGCGCTTGGTCATACCCTCAACCACATTTTGAGTCTTATGGTCGCCGTGCGCGTGGGTAATCATAACGAAGTCGATCATATCGAGCAGTTCATCTGCGTGCTTCGAGTAGAGGTCGATAGCGAAAGTCGAGGTCGGAGTCTTTACGATATAACCCATATTATAAAGCAACCAAACGGCTACAGTACCCTCCTTAACCTTGGTGGTACGCACCTCCTTTTTCACCTTATCGAAAGACTTGCGCAAGAAGTAGGGAACTCCCGTACGCTCAGCCTCGGCAACCTTTACAGGGTCGCTCTCCTTGAGGAACGCGTTCCACTCTTTATTGGTAAAGCGGTTGAGCACAGCCTGCGTAGTCTCCATAACCTCCATACGCTCGGGAGTAATATCGTGACCGTTAGTCTTGTACATAATAGTCTTTACAGCCTTGCGATACTCCTTCTCTGAGGGCATATCCAAAGGCTTTACGATCTGCGCCGATGCGGTTACTGCAGATACCGCAAGCACCAGCAACGAGACAAAAAATTTTCTCATAACATTTAAGTGTTTTGTAGTTTATAGTTTGATTAAAAATTAACTCTTGCACCGACCGTGAAGTGAATGCCCAGGTCGTTGTAGTATGCCCAGCGGTAGATCTTCATATTGGCCAGATTATGACCCTCGAGGAAGAGCGTGCACTGCTTTGCCACCTGCCAATCTACATCCAGGCTCACATCCGCATAGAATGGCGCAGTAAAGCTATGATAATTTGTCGTGGGGGTAGTCGGGGTATCAACCGTGCCTTCTGTACCCTCCGAGCCCTCTGTATCGATTGGCTGCACCGTATACCACAAGTTCCACTCTCGTCGAGAGCAGAAGTCTGCTGACAGACCAACCGAGATCTTACCAAAGTTGTAACGAGCCTTAAAGTAGGCCTCCATTGAAGGACGTCCGCCGAGCAGTGTCATCGGCGAGCCTCCACCTACCAACAACTTCGGAGCCTTGCTGTAGATATATCCGTGCAGACCTGCCGAGAACTCAAGGCGATTCGTCGGTTTGTAGTCCATCTCCAGATTGAGTGAACCTACATTGCGCTTGTCTACATGGAGGTGCATCCACATATAATCTAGGTTATACCAATAGATACTCTTGGGTGTGAAGAGGCCGCCCATATAGAGTCGATATGCGAACTTGTCCTTGGCAAAGCGACCCTCGATACCCAGACGCAGGTCATAATTAACCGAGTTGGGAATCGAGTTCTGATTCGCATCAAAAGCGAGGTAGGGATTGCGCTGAAGGAGCGAATGGTAGCTGTTGCTCTCCACCGAAGAGTTCACCTCAAAGAAGGGAGTTGCCACATTGCGCTTGCCGACATTGAGTCGCACCTTAGCCTTAGGCAGCAGATAGTTCGAAGCCTCGGGGATCGCCTTCAAGCGGTCATAACAGTAGTCAGCGCCCAACATAATCTCCATATTATCAGTCTTATAGCCATACATCAGCCCCAAAGACGCCATATTATCCGCATAGTCTGCCAGATCGTGCATACCCCAACGGCCATCGTAGCCGATACCAATCTCCACATAGTGGCGCTTAAATTCACGAGCCACGCGAGCCTTCACTCCGGCGTGAGTCTCCTGCAGACGTTGCTGATTCTCGGCAAGCCAGCCGGCTTTGTCGTTGAAGAAGTTTCCGTAGAGTGAAACGTCGAAGTTCACACGCGAGAGGTCGGTAAAGTTATCGCCAAAACGCAACTTGAAATTGATATCCTCAACATCAATCTGCGAGCCATCGCCGGCAAAACGGTGGTAGATCTCGGAGTTGTAGTTCACATCACCCTCCAACATACGCTTGCCACAGTAGAGACCTCCGGCAACGCCTACCCTATTCTGCATCTGCATCGCATTAACCTTCTTGTGGGCATAGTTCTCGCGCTCGCCGAACTGACCGAGGTGATTCAGGTATGCCATAAGGTAGCCCACGCGTGTATTCATCGTCGAGGCGTAGATATCGCCAATCGTGTTAAGGGCATATCCAGCTCCAACCTTGGCGTAGAAGTTCTTCGTGCGATCAAACTCCCAATAGGTCACCGTTGCAGGCTTGAATCGGTGAGTAGCAAGATCCGTAGCGTACATCTGCGGCGTAATCGAATAGTCGATCTCGGGTCGCATCTTAACCGTATCAACCATATTAGGCTCAATGGGTAGTTTCACAGCCTCCGAAACTTCGGGAACGTATGCCTTTGTTACTACAACCTGCTTGGCCACCTGCGCCTCCACAGTCAAGGGAAGGACTACTGCCACAAAGCCCAAAACTATCGAAAATATCATCTTCTTTGTCATCATAAGCATAGATTAGTTAAGTTGCGAAATACGAGCCTTAGCCTCATCGACAATACCGTCATCTGTAGGAGTATATCCGTCGGCAACACTCTGGTAGGTTGCACGAGCCTGGAACATATCGCCCTTCGAGCGATAAATATCACCGAGCAGGATAAAGGCCTTACCCAACCAATATGAGTGGGGAGTATTCTTGTCAGCAAAGGCATAGACCAGAGCCTCGGCCTCATCCATACGGCCGGCCTTATACTCGTTCTCGATAACAAGATAGGAGGCCTCGGCGCCCTCCACGTGGCGCACATCGCCGCTCAGCTGCTTATAGAGGTCGATTGCAGCCTCATCTCCACGCTTGCGAAGTACGTTTGCCTTTGCGTAACGAGCCTCTCGCAGAGCATCCTCGCCGGCAAACTCTTGCGCGATAACATCGTCAGCCATAGCCACCAACGCATCATCATCTCCATAAGCCTTCACCGCCTTAACGTATCCCATCATAGCCATCTCACGCAGGGGCTCCTGGCTCTCCACGTCGTAGAGTTTGCGATAAGCCTTTGCAGACTCCTGGTAGCGACCCAACTCGAAGGTATATTGCGAGAGTTTATCGAGTACACGCTGCGTATACTGACTCACGGGACGCTCAACAAGCGCAAACATTGTACGCACAGCATCATCAGCACGCTCACTCTTCAGGTAGCAATCACCCAGATAGAAGAGCGCATCGTTGATATAGTAACCCTTCGGATAGTTTGCAACATAATTCTCGAGCGGCAACACAGCCTCCTCGGTGCGGCCCGCAACATAAAGTTTCTGCGCAGCCTCAAACGAGAGCGAGTCGCGAGCCATCTGGCTCAAATCACACTCCACACCGGCCTTCTCGGCATAGGTGAAGTAGGTATCCACATCACCCGTAGTAACGTAGATCTCGCGCACACTGCGCAGAGCCTCCTTGGCTGCGGTCGAGTGGGGATCCTTGGCGATAACCTGATCGTAATATTTGAGCGACGAGGGTGCATCGTGTAGGTTAAAAAATGCAAGACCCAGATCGAGCAGCGCCTGCGTGTGGTTGATCGAGCTCGGGTAATTCTCCACAAAGAGTTGCAGAGCCTCAGCTCCCTTACGATACTGCTCCTGCGCGATGTATGTGCGACCCAATTCGAAGGTTGCATCATCAACATAATCGCCTCGATCAGCCACAACAATCGTATTCAGTGCCTCAATCTTTGCCGAGGTACGGCCCAAGATTCCGAGCGCAATAGCACGCTGATACTGTGCATAGTAACCCTCGGTTGTGCCGAGTGCTGCCGCCTTCTCGTAGCAGCCTACGGCCGACTTATACTCTCTCATCGAATAGAGTGCATCTCCATAGCGGTTCCAAGCATCGGCACGGTAGCTATCCGAGCTGCGATACGAATCGACAAAGGTTGCGAAGTATCGCTTTGCATTGGACATATTACCCTGCGAGAAGTAGGAGTAACCAACATTATAGAGAGCCATCTTATACTCACGCTCGCTCTGAGGAGCACGGTCGAGATAGTAACGATACTTCTCGACAGCCTTGTCGTAATCGCCACGACCATAGGCAATCTCTCCAAGCCAGAACGATCCGAGCGCACCATACTTCGGACTTACACCGATGGCCACCGACTCCTCGAGCATTCGCTCCGCCTTAACGTCATCACCCTGCATATAGGCCTCCAAGGCGTTGAAGTAGGTGATCTTCTGCAGAGCCGAGCGGATACTGCTGTCGGGGTTAGGCAAGGCCTTGATCGCATTGTAGGCACTCTCGTAGTTGCTCGAGTTGAAGTAGGCGGCAATCAGCAGCTCGCGAGCCTGCTGCAGACGCTCCGACGAGGGATATTTCTCGATGTAGCGGGTCAGGATATTAACCGCAGCGTTGAATGTTCCGCCGCCGAGTTCATACTGCAACTTTCCGTAATTGAAGAGGGCATCCTCGGCAATGCTTGCATCAAACTTATCATTCGAAGCCATCGCAAAGGCGCTGCTAGCCATCTTCTTATCGCCATTTTTCAGATAGCAATCGGCCAGGTGATACGACGCGTTCTGCGTCAGAGCATCATCCGCACCACAAACCTTCTGCAACGCGGGTTGCGCCTGCTGGTAGTTGGTGGTACGATAGAGCGAATATCCGAGGATATAGTTCTCGGCACGGTCCATCTTACCCCCCGACTTCTCGAAAGCACGGATATAGTCTGCCGCCTTGCGGAAGTTGTTCATTCGAAACCACGACTCGGCGATGATGCGCTGCAGATCTTTAGCCTGATCCTTCGAAGACTTAGGCAGCAGAGCCTCTCCCTCCTTTACCACATAGGGATAGTTACCCTCCTTGTACTCAATCTGCAGAAGGTAGTAGGGCACCAACTCACCATAAGCCTCACTCGACTTAAGCGACGAAAAGCCCTTCTTCGAGGTGGCATAGTCGCCACGCGTATAGCCGATATATGATTTGTAATAGGTTGCGTGGTCGGCATACTCACTGCCTACACCCAACTTATCGAAATACTCATACGCAGCATCGTAGTTCTTATCCAAGAACTCGATATAACCCATACGCACGTCATACTTTTCGCGCTGATCGGGAGTCAAAATCTTATAGTTCACATTAGTAAACTCCTCACGAGCCTTCGAAAACTCGTTGCGAGTGCAGTAATAGGTCGCCAGAGCAAAGCGCACATCGTTGATATAGGCCGAGCCCTTGTATCGCTTCATAAAGTCGAGCATCAACTTCTCAGCCTCGGCATCGCCAGACTTGATTGCACACATCGTGATGTAGTAATCAACGCTCTGCAGCTCCCCGACAGCAGTCGAAGGCAACATCTCGCGAATCTTCAGGAACTGGTGACGAGCATCACTCCAACGTCCAGCCTCAAAGAGCTCCACACCTCGCGTCATCGACAGAGAGGGCTCTCGATAGTTTGCCGTTGCGATATTCGAAACAGAGAGCAGCAGGGCTGCCAGCAATATAAGAGTTTTACGCATAGGTCATATAAGTATATAATTCGCGCAAATATACTAAATTTTACCGAGATAACAGCGGATTTTATCTTGAATTTCGCGTAAAAATTTCCGATTTGGCCACTCTTTCGGGAACGATTATTGCCGAGGGGGTTGATGATTATTCATCAAAACAAAATGACTTATGAGAGTAAACGTAACTATCGAATGGTGTCACGACACCACCTTCCGCCTCGCCAACGACAAAAAGTGCGAAGAGTTAAATCCTAAAGAGTTGCTCCTCTACGCTACGGCTGAGTGTGCCGGCATTACCGTGATGAGCATTCTGGCAAAGGAGCGCATCAAGCCCAAGAGCCTCGAGATCGAGCTGAGTGGCGAGCTTGACACCGATACTGTAATGGCAAAGAGTATCTATAACGAGTTCCATATCCGCTACAACGCAGAGTGTCGCCACATCGAGGAGCAGAGCAAGGTGAGCCACGCCATACGTCTTGCCAACGAGAAGTATTGCGGAATGTTGCAGATGATAGGAAAGATTGCACCCGTATCACACGAAATTTCGATCGTCAGCAGCGAGACGGTCGAGGCGTAATCAGCACGCTTGTGGCAAATTAGGATTTCGAAGGCAAGACAGACGCCGAAAGAGCCTTGTTACTACAAACCAAGAATCTGTATAGCAAGAGCTATTTTGAAGCTGCTCGCAGAGCGAGAAACCGGAGCATACTGAGCGTATGTGAGGATTTCGAGATCAAGGCAGATGCCGAAAGAGCCTTGCTATACAGATTCTTTACCTAGCTGTAATTCTCTCATAATCAGCCACAGCAACCGCATAGTTATACTGTGCGGTTATTCTGTTGGTATAGAGCTGAAGCCAACTTATCTGCGCCTGCAGGACATCGAGAATAGTGGCCACACCCTCGCTGTAGGAGTATGTGCTGATCTCGAGGTTCTCCTGGGCGATGAGCATACTGCGCATCGAGGCCTCGACCTGCGCACGACTATCGACCAGAGTAACCCAGCCATTCATCTCCTCACGCAGGATATCGTCATAGAGCTGAGATTGTGCAAGTCCGCTCTGGCGACTACGCTCCACCGCAGCCGCAACGGCACGTCGGCGCTCACCCCAATGGAATATCGGCACACTCACCTGAGCCACAAGTGAGCCGTTAATCTGCGTCTGACCCGTTCGATTGGGCGAATACGGAGCCCACACTCCGCCCACACCGACACTCACCTGCGGATTGAACGGAGCTCGAGCCGACTGCACCGCCACAACAGAGCGCTCTCGTGCAAGATCCGAGGCAGCATAGTCGGGACGCGAGGCTATAATATTCTCAAAGGGAACTCTCTCGGGCAGAGGCAGCGAATCGAGGATTGTCTGTGCGAGCTCCACCCTCTCATCGAGGTACTCCCCACGCAGAATATTAAAGTTGTGTATCGCCACCGAGTGGTTCTGCTCGGCAACCGAGAGCTGATAGATCGCCTCGCTCAGGCGGGAGTCTATCTGCAGAACATCCCCCTTAGCGATATACCCTTCAGCAAAACGGGCATCGACCAACCGTTTGAGTGACTGGATGATATCAACATAACGGCGCACCGAGGCGAGATACTGCGCCATAGCCGACAGAGTCCAATAGGCATAATCGGCAGCATAGCGAACATCAAGCATCGCAAAGGCTTCGTTACAGAGAGCGATATCATAATCCAACTCTGCACTCCGCCACGCAGCCCGCACTCCGCCACCCGCATAGAGGGTTTGGATAATCTGCGGTTGAAGAGAGAAATCCCAATGGCGCACCCCCTCAATGTGGCGGAGCGGCACCGTGAAGGATCCATTAGCTGCGAGCGACGGCAGAAAACCTGTCTTGGCTCGGGCTGCATTTTCACGAGCCTCCTCGCTCTGCGAATTGCGACTCTTGAGAAGCCAACTATACTCCATAACACTGGCTCGATACTCATCGAGAGTAATTTGCGCCCTGACGGCCAGGCTTGATAGAAGAAGGGTTACAATCAAAATATAGCGTTTCATATCAATTCTGCATTTTAATTCCATAGAATAGCGAGTAAGTTACCGGCAGCACAAAAATCGTTAAGAGCGTAGCCACCAGCAATCCTCCCATAATCGTTGCCGCCATAGCACCAAACATCGAGTCGAAAAGCAGTGGCAACATTCCGAGTATGGTCGTTCCCGAGGCGAGTGTCACCGGCAGGATACGACTGCGCACGGCACGCCGCACAGCATCGATATCACTACCCTCTCCCGCACGGCGCTCCTGAGTGATCTGCTCGACCAGAATTACCGCATTTTTGATATTCATACCAACCAGGCCAAGCACTCCCAGCAGGGCGAAAAAGTTAAAACTCTTACCAAAAACCGCCAGGCCGATGACCACACCAACAAAGATCAGCGGGATCATCAACAAGATTACAATCGGGTCCCGATAGTTGCGAAATAACAGCAGTAGCGTAGTGAAAATCAGCAATAAAGCGAGCGGCATATACTTTGCTAACGCTTCATTCGACTCCAACTGATTCTCCTGTTCACCAAAGACCTTATAGCTATAATCTGTAGGCAGTGTAATCCGCTTTGCCACCTCGTTCTGCAACTCATCGAAGAGTCGTTTTGCATTAACTCCGAAGGCCGGATCGCACTGAGCCTTCATCACTCGGCGACGATTATAACGCTTAATAAGTCCCACATCAAAGCCGAAATCGAAGCTATCAACCGCCTGCTCAACCGAGTAGAGGTTACCTCGAGCTGAGAAGATAGGCAGAGCCTGCAGATTTGTCAAATTATAGTCATCGATATTCTCATCCTTCAGCAGAATCGGCATAAATTGATCACCACGACGATACTCGCCCAACCTATATCCTTCAGTCGCGATGGTTATACCCTGCGCCATCTGATTACGGCTCACGCCAATCCTCTGACCCTTCATCTGCGAGTATGACGGCAGCCAGGCAGGGCGACGATTGCCCCAGCTATTACGAACATTGTCACAAAGCGGATTCTCGCGCATAATCTGCTCTACTTCAGAGGTTAGTCGTATCAGCGTATCTATATTATCGCCAATAAAACCGAGTTCGATTGTCGCATCCGGCACCGGTGCAAGAGCAAAGAGCGACGAACGTAACCAGACATCAGGATACCTCTCGGCAACATACTCCTCGAAGCGGAGCTCAACCTCGGATGTTTGACCCTTATCATAGAGTTGCACAAGCATATTTCCAAAATTAGGCCGTGCCGCCACACTGCTACTCGCCAGATAGTAGCGCGGAGGAGTTCCTCCGGCCGTGGTCGAGACGTGTTGCACCTCAGTCTGCTCACGTAACCAGGCCGACATCTCGAGCAACACCTGCTCCGTCTGGCGGATATTGTGTCCCTCGGGCAGGATCACATCAGCGCGAAAGTATGGTTTATCGAGGGTAGGGAAGAAATTCTGAGGCATTTTGCCCATAAGCCACAGCGACCCTACGAAGAGCACCACGGCGGTTACGACGGTAAGCCAGCGATGGCGTAACATCGACACAAGCCCCCGATCAAACCACCTCTCCAATCGTGTGGCGTGATCGCCCTGCGCAGAGGGCACAGGCAGCAGCGTCCGTCCAAAGAGGGGTGTCTGCGTAAGCGCCAGCACCCAGCTAAGTAGCAGTGATACAGCCACAACCACAAACAGCGGCTTTACTATCTCCGCAACCGACGAGGGTGCCAGATAGAGTGGCAAGTAGGAGAATATCGCAATGAGCGTTGCGCCGAGCAGTCCCCACTTGGGCTTGCTGGCTCCGCCAAGCACCGCCGCATCACGACCCACACCACATCTCATCGCTGCACGGGCATTATCGGTAACCACAATGGCATTATCGACCAGCATACCCATAGCGATAATAAATCCTGCAAGTGACGTACGGTTAAGCCCCTGGCCCAACATCTGCATCACCAGCATCGTACCTCCAATCGCAAAGATCAACGACGAGCCCACGACAACGCCCGCCCTCAAACCCATAGCAAGCATAATAATCAGCACAACAATCGCCACCGACTCGGCCAGATTAAGCAGAAAAGCGAAGTTTGCCTCGCGAGCAATACGATTCTCGGGATAGAGCACCGTGAGCGACATTCCCACAGGCATATTACTCTCGATCTGCTGCAGAAGAAGATCGACCTCACGGCCCACCTTCACAACATCCTCTTCGGGTTCGGTCGCGATACCAATACCGATAGCCCTCTGACCATCGATATGCATCACCGCCGAAGGAGGCGAACGGTACTCCAACTCTACACGCGCAATATCACCCAAGCGATATTGACGCCCATCAGAAGCCGTCAGAAGTTGATTTTCGATATCTTCAAGGCTCTTATAGGTACTACCCTCCAGAATCTCAATCTCCATCACGCCCGCCATCTTCTCGCCTGTATTGACTATGCGATTCTGGCCACTGATTGTCGAGATAATAGCCTCGGGTCGTATAGCAAAATTTGCAAGCGTACCTATAGCTATATAAACATTAACCACGGGGGTCTGCTCACCATAAAGGGTCACCTTCTGCACCCCTTCGAGCGTCAGCAGGCGTGTCTTGATGCGCTGAGCCGCAGCCCTCATCTCATCCCACGAGTAGCCCTCATCGGCCGAAAGACCGTAGTATATGCCGTATACATCTCCAAAATCATCACTCACCGTCAAATCCGTAACCCCATCGGGGAGTTGCGGGCGGATATTCAGAATCTTGCGACGTAGTTCGTCCCAAAGTTGCGGAATCTCACGCGGCGGAGTTGCCGGTTCAACTTCGACCACAATTCTGGCCGATCCGAAGCTCGATTCGGAGGTTATTTTATTGATACGGCGCATCGACTGCACCTCTCGCTCGATAGGCTCGGTGACGAGCTGTTCGACCTCAAATGGGTTGGCGCCCGGGTAAGCAACCGTAATCACGGCACTCTTAATCACAAAGGTCGAGTCCTCCTTCTTGCCCATATTCATAAAGCCCCACACGCCACCCACAAGTAGCACTGCGAGGAAGAACCAAACCACCCGAGAGTTACGCAGAGAATATTCACTCAGATTCATATCGCACCCCTCCCTATTGGATTACACGCACCTTTTCGCCCTCTTTAAGGCGATAGACCCCCGCAACGACAACCCTATCTCCGGGCTCGACACCACTCGCAACTATCACCCTATCACGATCGAAGATCTCGCCCAGACTCACCCTCCGCTGCCAGACCACATCCATCGAATCGACCACCCAGACGTAGTTCCCCTCGTGCATCGGCGCATATATCGCCGAGATGGGTAGCGACACCGCCTCAGGCAGTGCATCAACCGTGCGCATCGTTACCGTGCAAGACATTCCCGGAATGATATGATAGCGTCGATTATCAACGCCAAGGAGTCGGAGCGAAACGGGAAATCCCGAAGCATCGGATGCGGTGCGGGCATAATCTTTAACCTCTGCCGCAAACTCTACATTCGGGATATTGGCAAAGCGAACGCTGAAGGAGGTCGTCGCACGCGTAAGTTGTCCAAGACTGCTTTCGGGAATGGTAAAG
>JAGBVQ010000083.1 GCA_017630245.1 Alistipes sp.
ACTGCCGGTATGACGGCCGGAACGCTCCAATTCATCTATATGGGTATCTACATCTTCTTTGTGATTGCAGGTGGTGGCCGTTATGCGCTGGATTCGGCACTATGGCGTAGACCTCTGTCGGAATAGGTGAATTTTTTATTCGAAAGGGCTCTTTTTAACTAAAAAGAGAGATATTCAGAAAAATGTCTTATCTTTGCCTCGATTTGCGAAAATTTAATATGTAAATATAAAACTTTAATAGAGATGAAAAAATCTATTTTTCTTTTGATTTGTGCCATTGCGGCAAGTGTTATGACAGCAAGCGCTAATGAGCCTGAGGCTGCGCAGACAATGGAGACACTGCCTCATAAAGTTGAGAATCCCGACCTTTGTGATATGAAGGGCAATCCGGTAACTCTGCCGCATTGGGGCGAGAAGCACCTCTTGATATTTTTTGTTGATCCCGATAGCTATCTGGGTGGAAATAAAAATAAGAAATTTGCCGACGAGTTGCAGGCAAACAAGCGCGCTGAGGGTCCCAATATCTATGGACTTGGCATCGTTAATACCGCAGATACAGCAATCTTCCCGAAACTGATTCGTGCTATTGTTCACAAGCGCGTTGTCAAGGAGGCAGGCGCAGAGGCTTTCGATGACAGATATGGTACACTCGTAAAGGAGTGGGGCCTTGGCGATTGCAATAACAAGTTTGCAATTATGATTGTGAGCAAGGATGGTGAATTGGTATATTGCCACAAAGAGGAGTTTTCGGAGGAGGATAAGGAGCAGTTCTACCAATTCGTAGAGGCTTATAAATAGAACTAAAAGTTGTTTTGCCGTGTAGTCATACTGCTCGTGATACTCTGCCTTTACCCCGCAATGGGCGTGGCGCAGACTCGAGAGTATGTGAGCAATGGCGACACAATCAAATATCAATACACACCACTGGCGCACACCTCAGCTTCGGCCGAGGGTGCGTCTGTTGTTAATGCCGATACAACCAAACGTGAGCGTAGCCGATTCGTACAACGCTTTCTTGACTTTGCTACCCAAGATGCTATAGATCGCACCTTCGAGAAGAAGATAGACTTTTCGATAGTTCCGGCTCCCTCCTACTCGCGCAAGACGAGCCTTTCGCTCAATATGGTTGCGACGGGAGTATATCGCGTAGATCGCAGTGATTCGATAACCTCGCCATCAAATGTGTCACTCTATGGCTCGGTGTCGATTATCGGTTACTACTATTTGGGCGTGCTCGGCAATACCTTCTTTCACCACGACCACCACCGTCTCGATTATGATATCGGCTTTCAATCAATGCCTACCAATTTCTGGGGCTTTGGCTATCAGGCGGCAATGACCAATCCGATGCGTGAATATGTCAATAAGAATGCCTTCGGAGCGGTTAGGTATCTCTATGAACTATTCCCAAACTTTAATATAGGAGTCTTACTCGATTTTGAATACACCAAGGCTAAACCGTTAAAGGATAAGAATAAGGAGTATTCGTTCCCTGAATATTTCGGGGATCAACGTCGCTTCTACACGGCCTTTGGTCAAGGTGTGATTATCGAGTATGACTCACGTGATGTAATAACTAACCCAACGAAGGGATTGTATGTTGGTGCAAACTTTCTGGTGCGCCCCAAGGCTCTAGGCAATGTGGGGCATACGCTCTGGAAGGCCAGCGGTACAATCAACTTCTACCAACGTCTGTGGCGTGATGCAGTTCTGGCATTAGATCTGCACGGAGAGTTTAATTCTCGGCACACTCCTTGGACGATGTATGCCCTGCTCGGCAATAATTACCGTATGCGTGGTTACTACGAGGGGCAATTCACTGACCTTAATATGGTTACCTTTCAAGCGGAGTTGCGACAGAGGGTGTGGCGACGCTTAGGTGTAGTTGCGTGGGGTGGAGCAGGAAACGTCTTCCACTCATTCGACACCTTTGCGTGGCAACAGACTTTGCCCAACTATGGCGTAGGATTGCGCTGGGAGCTGAAGAGAGGAATCAGCGCCCGAATCGACTACGGTTTTGGCGGCAAGGTTAATGGAGAGCTGGTACACGGGTTAGTTATGTCTATCAATGAAGCGTTTTAATCGTTTGTCTTTGCATTTTTGCAGGCTTTCGCCAAGCGGAGTAGCTCTGGTGATGCTTGTGTGGCTTATGGCGGCAGTAATGCTGCCCAACATCATTTTCGCATTTACCGAGGAGTATGGTGGCTGGTCGATTGCGGCAGGAGTTATACTTCCGCTCGGGGTCTATCTACTGCCGTTGTTATTTACTCGCAGGGTTGGTGTCGTGACACTTGTGTTGCTGCCGATTCTGGCGCTGTGTGTGGTGCAGGTCGTGCTGCTGTATATCTATGGCAACTCCATTATTGCGGTCGATATGTTTACCAACATAATGACAACCAATGCAGACGAGAGCCGTGAGCTGCTCGGTGGCGTTGCGCCGATAGTGGTTGCCGTGTTGCTTATCTATCTGCCGCCGATCGTTTTTGCGCTGCGCCGATTCGGAGATGAGCGCTATCGTCTTACGGAACAGGTGCGCAAGGGTGCGGTGCTTGTGGGTGCGGTGCTGACGCTTGTCGGAGTTCAACTGCTCTACCCTGCTGCTCGCGTGGCCAATGATGATCGAATTATGCGTAGCGAACTCTTCCCGGTGAATGTGATTCGTAACTTTTGCATCGCGGTTGAGAATGGTATAGCCGTGCGACGCTATGATAAGAGTTCGGCCAACTTCGACCATTCGGCCCGCAGGTTGTCTCCATCGCCAGAGCGTGAAATCTATATACTCTTTATTGGCGAGTCGTCGCGTGCGGCCAGTTGGGAGATGTATGGCTACCACCGCTCAACGAATCCGAGATTGAGTAAACGTGATGATATTCTGTTGTTTAAGAATCTCCTGACGCAAAGCAACACCACTCACAAGAGTGTGCCGCTGATGCTCTCGTCGGTGGATGC
The DNA here is from genome assembly GCA_017630245.1 of Alistipes sp. GTDB lineage: Bacteria > Bacteroidota > Bacteroidia > Bacteroidales > Rikenellaceae > Alistipes. Next base: position 2,950 of record JAGBVQ010000083.1, read on the forward strand.
GGCTGAGTATTCGGAGCTGTTCAATCGCAAAGGAGTTGCCGATCTGTTTCGGCAGGCAGGCTTTCGTACCTACTTTCTATCAACCCAATCTCCGCAGGGGGCGATGGTCGATAACTTCGCTCGCGAGTGCGATGAGGTGATCTATATCGGTTCTCCGAGCGATGATTGGCAGTTGGTGCAGATGATGCAGCGTATTGTCGAGTCGGAGCCTGAGACTGATATGTTCTTTATCCTGCACAGTTATGGCTCGCATTATCGCTATAATCAGCGCTATTTGCCGCATTTTGCAATCTTTCGACCCGATGATGGCGGCGTGGTTAATGAACGAAATATCGAGGCCCTACGCAACGCTTACGATAACTCGGTACTCTATACTGACTATCTTATAAATCAGCTTGCGGAGTATCTCTGCTCGCTTGAGGTCTGTTCGGCGATGCTCTACTGCTCGGATCACGGCGAGGATCTCTTTGATGATGGGCGCGGAATGTTTTTACACTCATCTCCTCGGGTGACATATTACCAACTGCATATACCCTGCCTTGTCTGGTTATCGGCGAAGTATCGCGAAAGCTATCCGACCAAGGTGGCCTTGCTGCAGCAGCATCGTTGGTCACCAGCCTCGACAAGTGCGATATTTCACACATTGGCCGATATTGCCTCGATTGATAGTCCCTATGTGGATAGATCCAAATCGCTGAGCAGCGTGGAGTTTGATGAGTCTGCCGAGCGTCTATATCTGGGTGATGGCAACTGTGCTGAGTGTATAGACTCCCGTATAGGGGTGACCATTCTCGATCGGAGGGAGTTTCTGCTGCACGGAATTCGTGATATATAAGCTCTCCCCTCCTCCTTGCAAAAAAAAGAGGATGCCCGTCGGGACATCCTCTAATGTAAAAGAATAATTTTGTTAAAATTAGTTCTTAGCCTCTTCAACCGAAACCTTGCGGAACTCCTTGAGGAGCTTGCTGAGCTCGAGAGCAGCCTTGCGTGCGCGTGTACCAGCAGCCTTGTTACCCTTCTCTACCTGTGCAGCTGCATTTACCTGAAAAGCCTCGATTTGTGCATTGATCTGATCAACTAAATTTTTCATAATATTAAGTGTTTTAAAGGTTGTTTCCTTCAACAAAGGTATAAAAAGATTGTTTCGTTGCAAACTTTTTGGCGAGAAAAATCGCCATAAACCCCTAAAAACTTTGATTTTCCATCCTTTTGACTACGAAATTTATCGTGTCGGTATGTTTTTTGTCTCGATTTGGTCAAAAAGTATGATTCGATATGTTAATTATGACCAAAGTTTTCGTGGTGTTATTTGCGCTATTTGTTTGTGGTTGTGGCAAATCGGCTTCGTCGGAAGGTGCAGTACCACCCATCGTAGTCGATGTGGTGCGAGCCGAGGTGGATACCATTCCTTTGCGGCGCAGCTTTGTTGGAAGAGTCTCGGGAAAATACGAGGTAACAATCCAACCTCGCGTGAGTGGCTATCTCCTTTCGCGTCACTTTGAGTCGGGAATGCCCGTTAAGCGAGGTGCGCTGCTCTTTGTTTTGGATGCTTCGCTACTATCCACCACCGAACTCTCGGCTCGGGCGGCGCTCGCTTCTGCGCGTGCTCAGGTTGTGGAGGCGAAGAATAACTACGAGAGGGCAATCCCGCTCTCGGAGATAAATGCGATAAGTCAATCCCAACTCGACCAATATACGGCTCAATACAGGGCGGCTCAGGCCAATGTACAGAGTGCTGAACAGGCACTGCGTAATGCTCGGCTTGAGGTGGGCTATTGTCGTATCTACTCCCCTATTGACGGTTTTGTCGAGGCGCCTGTGGCGCACGTAGGCGACTATGTGGGTGTTGGCACGGCGTTTTCGACCCTTACGAAGGTTGTAAATATCGATACGGTGTCGGTGGATCTCACACTGCCCCTGTCGCAATATCTGCGCTCAGAGGGGCTTGATATGCCCATATATGCCAATCGTGATCTGCTCTCGGATATCACATTGCGCCGAGATGGAGGCGAGGAGTATCCTCTGAAGGGAGTCTACGATTATACCCGTACGGAGGTGGTTGATGCAGCGGGAACTATAGCCATTGTGGTCGATTTTCCGAATCCGGACTACCTGCTTAAGGCCGGGCAGTTTGCTCGCGTGGAGGCTAATGTGGGACCTCGACAGTGTAAGGTAGTAGTGCCGCAGCAGAGCATCGAACAGATGCAGGGACAATCCTCGGTTTGGGTTATCCGTCCCGACAGCACCGCCGAATACCGCAAGGTCGTTCTTGGCAATACCTATGGTAGTGGATGGGTTGTTGAGAATGGATTGCGTGAGGGAGAGTGGGTTGTGAGCAGTGGCAACCAAAAACTGCACAACGGAGCAAAGGTCTTACCACGCGAAACAAGATAGAGTATGGAACGCTTCTTTGTTGAACGACCGGTCTTTACAATCTCGTTGGCGATTGCAATGGTGCTGCTGGGAGTAATCTCCATCGGAGATATCTCGATTGAACAGTACCCCGATATTACACCTCCCGTAGTAGAGGTTACGGCGAGCTATCCGGGCGCTGATGCCGAGACGGTGAACGATGCGGTGGCTACGCCTATCGCCCAGAGTGTTATGGGTGTGAGCGATATGCTCTATATGCAGACAACATCGGCCAACGACGGATCGATGACAATGCAGGTGAGCTTTGATATTGGTTCTGACCCCGATATGGATGCGATCTTTACGCAGAATAACGTGGCTGCGGCTACATCTCAACTCCCGGAGGCGGTGGTGCGTCAGGGCGTGGTTACACGCAAGACGATGACGGGTTTTCTGATGGTCTATGCTCTGCATAGCGACGGTCGATATGATGATGAGTTTTTGTCGAACTATGCCTATATCAACCTGCAGAACGAGTTGCTGAAGATTGATGGTGTGGGAAAGGTCTCGATTATGGGTGCCGGCGAGTATGCTATGCGAATATGGCTTCGCCCCGATGTGCTTAGTTACTACGGCCTTTCGGTTGCTGATATCTCTTCCGCTATCGCTACGCAGGCTGGAATCTACCCTGCCGGAAAGTTTGGTGCAGACCCCGCACCCGAAGGTGTAGCATTTACCTATACCGTGCGTCTGCCTGCGCAAATATCTACAACAGAGGAGTTTGAGGATATTGTTGTAAAATCGCTGCCGAGTGGCGGAGTGGTCCGCTTGCGTGATGTGGCAGATGTTACACTTGGAAGTGAGAGTTATGGCACAAGCTCCTCGTTTGGCGGAAAGCCGACGACCGTTATCGTTGTATACCAATCGCCAGGAAGTAATGCCGTGGAGGTTGGCGCTCGCGTAAAGGAGGTAATGGCGAATCTCGCTGAGCGTTTTCCCGACGGAATTGAGGCAACGACGATAGTCGATACTACGCAAAGTATCGATGCAGGTATTGAGGATATATTTAAGACTCTGATTATCGCGTTGGTGCTGGTCGTGCTGATTATCTATCTTTTTCTGCAGGATTGGCGGGCGATGCTCATCCCGCTTGTGGCGATACCGGTGTCGCTGGTGGGTACATTTGTCTTCTTTCCGTTGCTGGGCTTCTCGATAAATATCATATCTCTGCTGGGTTTGGTTTTGGCTATTGGTCTGGTTGTCGATGATGCGATTGTTGTAGTCGAGGCTGTGCAGGTTAATCTCGAGAGGGGCCTATCTCCGCGCAAGGCTGCGGTGGAGGCTATGCGAAATGTAGCCTCTCCGATTGTGGCGACAACGGTTGTTCTGTTAGCGGTATTTATTCCTGTGTCGTTTACAAGTGGTATTTCGGGTCTGCTCTTTAGGCAATTCTCGGTGACGATTGCCGTGGCTGTGGTGCTGTCGGCATTCAATGCGCTGACCCTCTCACCAGCCCTTTCTGCTCTGCTGCTCAGGCGTAAGGAGCGGGTCGATAAGGGATTCTTCGCAGCGTTTAATCGTCTCTTTGATAGCGGGATGGCTCGATATGGCCGATTTGCTGATACAGTTATGCGACATACGGTGCGCACGCTGCTATTTGTCGGTGTGACGCTTGTGGCTACAGCCTTGGTATGGAGAGTGTTGCCGACCGGATTTCTGCCCGAGGAGGATCAAGGCTACGTTATGGTCTTTGTCAATGCGCCCGAGGCGGCATCGCTGCAACGTACCGAGACGCTTATGGCTGAGGTGGAGAGTGTTGTGAGCCGTTTTGAGGGTGTGGCGTCAACCGCAACGGTTGCCGGATTTAATATGCTGGCAGGTATCGTTTCGTCAAATTGCGGTGTAGTATTCGTTTCGCTGAAACCTTATTCCGAACGCTCGCTTACAGCTATGGAGATTGCCGATCGGTTGACGGGTGAGTTGTATGAGGAGGTGAGCGGTGGCGAATGTTTTGCATTTATTCCGCCCTCGATTCCGGGACTTGGTGTGACTTCGGGTATAACTCTCGAGGTTCAGGATCGAGCGGGACGTGGCACAGCCTACCTTGCAGAGCATACTTTTCGATTGATTGATTCGCTGAAACGATTGCCGGAGGTGGCCTCGGTAACTACTCAATTTAATGCGGAAATCCCGCAACGAAAGATTGAAATCGACAAGCTGCAAGCCCTCGAATATGGGGTGTCGCTCGATAATCTCTACTCTGAAATTTCGACCCTACTTGGCGGTGCTTATATCAACAATTTCAATAGGTTTGGTCGATTATATCAAACATACCTTCAAGCGGCTCCCGACTACCGCGCTGATCGAACATCGCTCGATGGTTACTTCGTTGAGAATGGTTCGGGCGAGAGTGTCCCGATTACCTCATTTGCGGAGGTTGTTGATACGGTTGGTGTGGAGTATGTGTCGCAGTATAACCTCTATCGCTCCATCGAGTTGAATATAACCCCTGCTGCTAAAAGCTCGACCGGAGAGGCTATGGATGCTATTGCGCAGGTGGCCCAACAAGTGTTGCCTGATGATGTGACCACGGCGTGGAGCGGAGTGTCGTACCAGGAGAGTAGGGCTTCAAAGTCGGGATATGTGGTCTATGTCGTAGCTCTGATATTTGTCTTTTTGGCACTTGCCTCGCTCTATAATAGCTGGGGATTGCCCGTGGCTATTTTGCTGAGTGTGCCGGTGGCTGTGCTTGGTGCGGTTGTGGCAGTGGAGATAATGCACTTGGCGGATGTTAAGTATGTGAACGATATCTATATGCAGATCTCTGTCGTGATGCTTATCGGCTTGGCTGCGAAGAATGCAATTCTGGTTGTAGAGTATGCCGACCGCAACTTCTTCGAGCGAGGAATGTCGCTTGCGGATGCCGCTCTTGAGGCGGCTAGAGTGCGTGTAAGGCCTATTTTGATGACGGCATTTGCCTTTATTCTGGGAGTTCTTCCATTGGTGTTTGCCGATGGAGTCTACGCTACGGCACGCAATATTATGGGTGTGGCGTTAGTCGGAGGTATGGTTGTGGCAACCGTTGTGGGTATAGTGCTCTACCCTGCTCTCTACTATGCTGTGGCTCGGATTGGAGGCTTTGAAAGTAAACGTGAAAAAATAAAAGAAGATGAAGTTGCGTCTGAAAAATAGATTGATCCTGAATCTTGCGATTTTCATTGTCGCCGGGGCGTGGTTTGCGGCGTGTAATCCGCGACTTGCACGTCCTGTACTTCTGCTTCCCGAAAGGTATATCTTTGGCGGCGACCTCTCGCAGGATACATTGGATATTGACGTTGAGTGGTGGAGGATATTTGGTGATGAGGTGCTTAATGGATTGGAGCAGAGAGCCTTGGCTAATAATAACAATATTGAGGTGGCGCTCTCGCGTATCGAGCAGGCCTATCTGCAACTCTCGGTTGCAAGATCACAATTTTTGCCCTCGTTCGCCTTTGGTGTGGAGGTCGATGGTGAGTATGACAATGTCGAAAAGTACACCGTGAACTACAAAATTGGCCCCTCGATGAGCTGGGAGTTCGGAATGGGTGGACGATTGAAGCATACAATCGGAGCAGCCCGCGCTGCTATATTGAGTAGCGAATGGGCGTGTCGTGGAGTGATGCTCTCGCTGACCACAGAGGTGGCTACGACCTACTTCACTCTGCTGCAATATGAGCGTACGTTGGAGATTGCGCGACGGGCTTATGCACTGCGTGCCGAGTCGGTGGCTCTGGTGGATTCTATGTTCCGATACGGAATGTCCTCGGGTCTGGATTTGGCGCAGGCGCGAAGCTTGATGTACTCGGCTGCCTCTGATATTGCACAGTATGAACGTGCTTTGGCTCAGAGCCGTCTGGCGTTGAATACCCTACTGAGCGAGCCTCCTGCAGAGGTGGATGATACGGGGCTTGGAATAAACCTTTTGACCGACTTTATGCCTATCGATATCCCGATTGGTCTGCCCTCGGATTTGCTGCATAGACGGCCCGATGTGATGGAGGCCTACTACGAGTTGGTCGAAAATGGCGAAAAGGTTGGTATTGCCCGTGCAGAGCGTTTTCCGAGTATCGGAATGACACTGACGGGAGGTATCGCCTCGGATAAACTAAAGGAGTTGTTTACGGGTATGCCCTTTGTGTGGGGTGCTACGCGGAGTATGACTCAACCTCTATTCTCATTCGGCAGACTGAAACGCAATGAGGAGCTCGCTCGAAAGGATTATCAACAGAGCGTTGCGAACTACCGCCAGACGATGATTGAGGCGCTAGCCGATGTAGAGAAGGCGTTGGTGGCTATTACGACCTATGAGGCTCAGACTGAGCGCTGTGCGGCGTTGGTGATGGCGAATGCCAATGCTGCACAGATGACTCGTGCGCTCTACGATAGTGGCCTTTCGAACTACTTCGATTTGATGGATGCCGAGCGCACACTCTACACCTCCCAGCAACAACTCATAGCCCTTGTTGCCCAGCAGTATATCAACTATGTAACACTATTTAAGGCTCTAGGCGGCGGTTTTTAGCGAAAATTCATTATCTTTGCAAGCAAAGATATTGATTTATGCGATTGTCGGAGTTGAAGAGTGGTGAGTCGGCTGTGATTCTCAAGGTGAGAGGTCACGGAGGATTTCGCCGCCGTATTATGGAGATGGGCTTTGTGCGCGGTAAGCGTGTGGAGGTTATCCTCAATGCTCCGCTCCGCGACCCTATCGAGTATAATATTATGGGCTACGCCATCTCTCTGCGTCGCAGCGAGGCTAATATGGTGGTGGTAATCTCCGAGGAGGAGGCTCAGCAACTGCTCAAGCAGGAGCAGGTTGGCTCTACCGAGTGTGACTACCTCGAGGAGGCATATTCTCGAAACTCTAAGCAGATAAGCGTTGCTCTGGTCGGTAACCCTAATAGCGGTAAAACATCGATATTTAATGCCGTTTCGGGTAGCCACGAGCACGTAGGAAACTATAGCGGCGTGACTGTCGATGCCAAGCGCGGATACTGTAACTATCGCGGTTATAAGTTCGAAATCACCGATCTTCCGGGTACTTATGCACTCTCGGCCTATACGCCCGAAGAGCTCTATGTGCGACATCATCTTGAGGGCAATACCCCCGATGTGGTGGTTAATTCAGTTGTGTCGTCAAATCTCGAACGTAACCTCTATCTAACTACGGAACTCATTGATATGAATCCGCGTATGGTGGTGGCTCTCAATATGTTCGATGAGCTGGAAAAGACGGGTGCACAGCTCGATTATGACTCGCTCGGAAGAATGATGGGTGTGCCGATGGTGCCTGTTGTGGCTCGTACGGGCCGTGGAATCGAGGCGTTGCTCGATACGATTATTGCCGTCTATGAGAATGAGGATGATCGTGTGCGTCATATCCATATCAATCAGGGCCGAGTTATCGAATCGTCGCTCGGTCAGTTGAATGAGGAGTTGAGTCGCCATCGTGATCGATTGCCTAATGTCTATCCTCCGCGCTACCTGGCAATGAAGATGCTCGAGCGCGATAAGGATATCGAGAAGGTGCTGGGGGCTTACCCCGAGTATGACGAGTGGGCTCAAGTGCGTGACCGTGAGGCTGAACGTGTGGAGGAGATGCTGGGTGTAGATCTTGAAACCGCATTTGCGGAGCGTAAATATGGCTTTATCTCGGGTGCGTTGAAGGAGACGCTGACACCGGGCGAGAACGATAAACCGAAGGTTGGAGATGCGGTGGATGCGATAGTTACACATAAGGTGTGGGGCTATCCGGTCTTTCTGTTGTTGATGTGGCTGATGTTCTACTGCACCTTCTCGCTGGGAGCCTATCCGCAGCAGTGGATCGAGAGTATAGTCGGATGGCTGAGTCGTCTGGTTGGCGGTTTGATGACCGAGGGCGCGTTCAGGGATTTGGTGGTAGATGGAGTGATTGGCGGCGTGGGTAGTGTTATCGTCTTCCTGCCGAATATTATGATTCTCTATCTCTTCATTTCGTTTATGGAGGATTCGGGATACCTGGCGCGTGCAGCCTTTATTATGGATAAGGTGATGCACCGCATAGGCCTGCACGGAAAGTCGTTTATTCCGATGATTATGGGCTTTGGATGTAACGTGCCGGCGATTATGGCAAGTCGTACTATCGAGAGCCGCAGTAGTCGTCTGATTACGGTGATGATTACCCCATTTATGTCGTGCAGCGCGCGACTACCTATATATATAATATTTGCCGGAGCCTTCTTCCCCGGATATGCGGGATTGGTGCTTCTGGGACTATATGTTGCGGGTATTCTGATGGCTGTGGTGACGGCGAAGCTGATGCGCCGATTTATGTTCAAGGTTGACGAGACTCCGTTTGTTATGGAGTTGCCGCCATATCGTGTACCGACTCTGAAGAGTACTCTGATCCATATGTGGGATAAGTGTGCGCAGTATCTGCGTAAGATGGGTGGACTGATTTTGGTGGCGTCGTTGGTGGTGTGGTTCTTGAGTTACTACCCTCGCAGCGAGGAGGGTGCAACCAAAGCCGAGCATTACGAAAATTCTTACCTCGGCCGTGTGGGTAAGGCTTGTGAGCCGATATTCGAGCCGCTGGGATTTAATTGGAAATCGAATGTGGCACTGCTTTCGGGTGTGGCGGCTAAGGAGATTGTAGTCAGTACGTTAGGTGTGCTATATACCGATGGGACAGAAGAGGTCGCTGCCGAGGAAGAGTCCGTAACTCTTCGTCATCGTCTTGTTGCGAGTGGGGATTTTTCGCCGGCATCAGCACTGGCTTTCCTACTCTTTATTTTGATCTATTTCCCTTGTCTGGCAACCATTGCGGCTATTCGCTCGGAGTTGGGTTGGAGATGGGCTCTTGGCTCAATTCTCTATAGTACAGCCGTGGCGTGGATCGTGGCTTACGGAGTCTATAATCTTTTAATGCTCTTCGTATGACGTGGCAGGATTGGGCTGTAGCGGCGGTTGGTGTTGCTATAGTCGTGTGGGGAGTTGTGCGTATGGTCACAAATATCAAGAGGCGCAAAAGCCTCGTGGACCCTTGCGCCTCTTGTTCTATAAAAGATTGCCCCTCTCGGGAGTCTGAATCATCAAAGTGCGAACATCATAAGTAGCTGTGCTGTAAGTACTCGCAAGAACATCGTGACGGGATATACTGTTGCGTAGCTCACTGCGGGCATATCGTTGCCGGCAGTGGTATTTGCAAAGGCGAGGGCGATCGGGTCGGTCATACTACCCGAAAGCATACCCATAATTGTGTAGAAGTTCATCTTC
>JAGBVQ010000084.1 GCA_017630245.1 Alistipes sp.
ATCGACACCGCTCCGGCCAGCAACACCGACGTCTTCAACTCGATCATATTCATATAGTCGACCACCGAGACCTTCTGACGGCTCTCGAAGTCCATATCATACTGCTGACCCTCACAAACCTGCAGGGCCATCGTGTTGAATATCTCAAAAATCTGCGGCAACGACTCCTTCGGACACTTCTGAAGATGGCTATAGGCCACAATCAGCATCGCATCACCCGAGAGGATCGCCACATTTGCACCCCACTTGGCAAACACCGAAGGGCGGCCACGACGCACCAACGCATTATCCATAATATCGTCGTGCAGAAGCGTGAAGTTATGAAACATCTCAATCGCCGTAGCGGCAGGCATAGCCTTGGCCATATCATCGGAGAAGATGTTGTATGCCGCAAGCAGCAGTGTCGGGCGCAGACGCTTACCCCCATTCGACATCGAGTAGGTTATCGGAATGTAGAGCAACTCGGGCTCTGCAGGCGTATCGGTCTGAGCCAGGTGGCTTTCGAACAGATTTAGCAGTTCGTCACAGGTATATTTTCTCATAATAGATACTTTTAACCCCCAAATTTAGTATAAATTTTGCAGAATCCGAAAACAAATCGTAACTTTGGGTCAAAGAGTGAAACCTTTTATAAATTATACACTATGAAAAAACTAGTTTTCGGTGTCGATATCGGCGGCACAAACACAGCTTTCGGACTTGTCGATGAGGCAGGTGATGTATTCGCTGAATCGGTCATTCCTACCAAAAAGTATCTCACATTTGATGACTACCCTGCATTCGTTGTAGATCTGTGCGAGGGTATGAAGCGCCTTATGGCTTCGGTATCATTCGAGTTCGAACTGCTCGGTATCGGTATCGGTGCACCCAACGGCAACTACCACAAGGGTACAGTCGAGTATCCGGCAAACCTCTGGAAGTTCCGTCAGGACGAGAAGAACCCCGACGAGAGCCGTCGCCTGTTCAACTTGGTGGCAGATATGCAGAAGTACTTCCCCTCGACCCTTATCCTTTTGACCAACGACGCTAACGCTGCAACTATCGGTGAGATGGTATACGGTAACGCTAAGGGTATGCAGGACTTCGTGATGATCACCCTCGGCACCGGACTCGGCTCGGGCTTCGTTGCTAATGGCGAGATGATCTACGGTCACGACGGTTTTGCAGGTGAGTTCGGTCACGTTATCGTTGAGCGCAACAATGGTCGTGCTTGCGGTTGCGGTCGTCGTGGTTGCCTCGAGACCTACGTTTCGGCTACAGGTATCAAGCGTACAGCTTTCGAGTTGATGGCTAAGATGACCGACCCCAGCGAGTTGCGCGACATTTCGTTCGATAATTTCGAGGCATCGATGATCTCGGCTGCAGCAGCTAAGGGTGACCCCATCGCTCTGGAGGCGTTCCGCTACACAGGCGAGATGCTCGGTCGCGCATTGGCTGACGCAGTGGTTGTTACATCGCCCAAGGCTATCTTCCTCTTCGGTGGTCTGGCTAAGGCCGGCAAGTTCCTCTTCGAGCCTACGAAGTGGTATATGGAGGAGAATATGCTCTCAGTATTTAAGAACAAGGTTGAGATTCTGCCCAGCGGAATCGAGGGCAAGAATGCCGCAATCCTCGGATCGGCTGCTCTTATCTGGCAGAAGCAACAGGCATAGTAAGTCCTCCCTCTAAAGGGGGCTTATACCATTAGGGGGCATCCAATCCATCTTGGATCCCCCTTTTTTATAGCAAAACCACCCCGCCATTTCAAAAACCAAACAACAGAAAAGTGATAAAACTCAAGAAATTGATTCTCTGCACGCTCTGTGCAATACTCTCATTGCCGGCGCTGGCCACCGAATCGTTGCGCGTAGCTAAAATCTTCAGCGATCATATGGTGCTTCAGCAACAGAGCTCTGCCCCCATCTGGGGCTGGGCTGCGCCCGAAAGCAAGATCGTTGTCAAGAGCTCGTGGGACTCACGCACCTACACTACACGTTCCGATTCTCAGGGTGCCTGGAAAGTGGCTGTTGAGACCCCGTCACACGGAGGCCCTTACAGCCTGAAGATCAGCAGCGGCCGCGAGCAGATCGAGTTGAAGGATATCCTTATTGGCGAGGTGTGGGTATGCTCTGGTCAATCCAATATGGAGATGCCCATATCGGGCTTCCTCCAATATAGCCAGCCGGTCGAGGAGTCGTTGGAGACCTGCCTTGCGGCAGAGAACTATGGCGACCGCATCCGTATCTTTGGCGTGCCCCGCAATCCGGCGACTGAGGCGCCGAAAGAGGATCTTCCCTCGGGTGAGTGGCGACGTGCAGATTTCGCATCGTGCGCCAGCTGCTCGGCCATAGCCTACTTCTTTGCTCAGTATGTGAACGACTTCACCCACATACCCGTTGGGGTTATCTACTCGGCTTGGGAAGGTACCGCAATCAGCGTTTGGATGCCTCGCGACTGCCACGCTGAGGCGCTCAAAGGCCTGGTCAGCGAGCAAGAGTATGAGTACCGCACCGGCCAGATCAAGCCCCACAAGGGTCGCCCCCGCACCGCAGGAGCACTCTTCAACGGAATGATTAACCCCATCAAGGGCTATGCTGCACGCGGATTTTTGTGGTATCAGGGCTGCACCAACAAGAACGACAACACCTTCTACGACAAGCTCCAAGCCGCCATGGTCGAGCGTTGGCGTAAGGAGTGGGGCGATAACGAAGGCAAGATGCCTTTCTACTATGTATTGATTGCCCCCTTCCTGCGCAATGGTGCCGAGAATGGTTTTTCGCGCGGATACTTCGTTGAGAATCAAGCCAAAGCAGCAAAGTTAGTCCCCAACAGTGCCTATGCCTGCACCGAAGGCCTCGGCGGAGGAGCCTGCATCCACCCCGCAAAGAAGAAGCAGGTGAGTCGCCAATTGGCCCTCCTGGCTCTCGACAATATCTACGGCGTCAAGAGCATCGACTCGGGCGTTGCCGAAGTTGTCAAAACCACCCTCAAGGAGAACAAATATATCGTGGAGTTCACTGAGGGTAAGCACCTTATGGCGCCTCCAGGCGAGAAAGTTATGGGATTTGAGATAGCCGGCGAGGATCGCGTTTTCTACCCCGCCAAGGCTAAAATTTGGAATAATACGGCGACTGTCTACATTCCCGAGGAGGTGGCTACTCCCCACTCGCTACGCTACTCATTCCGCGACAATCCCGTGAGCAACATCCACACTCACCTCGGTTTTCCGGTGGCTCCGTTCCGCACTGATGATTGGGAATTAAGCAATTAGCGAGGTGCCGAGTGGTGGAAAAAATTTGTATAAAATTTTGATTTACCGACACTTTGTCGTATCTTCGCAGCCGAAATCAGGCATTTATGGGGTGCAGACTACGGGTTTGCGCTGAGCGATGTCGTAGGTAACACATTAAAAAACAACAAATTACAATGAAAACTATCCAGATTAACGCCGTAAATCGCGGCGACTTCGGAAAGAAGGCAACTAAGGCTGTACGCCGTGAGGGTCTTATCCCCTGCGTACTCTATGGTGGTGGCGAGAACGTAGCTTTCGCTATCGACGTAAAGGCTGTTAAGCCCCTTATCTACACTCCTGCATCGTACATCGTTGAGCTCAACATCGATGGTAAGGTAGAGAAGGCAGTTATGCGTGACGTACAGTTCCACCCTGTTCGTGAGGAAATCCTCCACATCGATTTCTACCGTGTACAGGATGGCAAGCCCGTGGCTATCGCAATCCCCGTACGTTTGACCGGTAACGCTGAGGGTGTTAAGGTCGGTGGTAAGCTCGCTCTCTCGGCTCGTAAGTTGATGGTTAGCGGTTTGGAGGCAAACCTTCCCGACGAGCTCGTAGTAGACGTTACTCCGTTGAAGGTTGGTCAGACTATCTTCGTAGGCGATCTGCAGTTCGAGGGTCTTTCGTTCATCACCCCCGCAACTACAGCAGTTTGCGCAGTTCGTGTAACCCGTGCATCGCGCGGTGCAGCAGCTGCTCAGAAGTAGTAGCCACATTCCGATAATATCGGTATGAAATATCTGATTGTTGGATTGGGAAATATCGGCGCCGAGTACGCCAATACCCGACACAACATAGGTTTTAGAGTGTTGGATGCCTTAGCTGAGGCATCCAACGCTACGTTTACGGCAGGCCGTTACGGCTCGACTGCAACTATTAAGCACAAGGGCCGCACGCTGATTCTGCTCAAACCCTCGACCTATATGAACCTCTCGGGTAAGGCCGTACGCTATTGGCTCGACGCCGAGAAGATCGAGGTGCAGAACCTGCTGGTAATCGTTGATGATATCGCCCTCCCCTTCGGCACCCTCCGTATGAGAGCTAAGGGCAGCGACGGTGGCCATAACGGACTTAAAAACATCAACGAACTGCTCGGCCGTAACGACTACTCACGCATCCGCTTCGGTATCGGCGGCGACTTCGCTCGCGGCCACCAGGTAGACTACGTTCTGGGCGAATGGAGCGACGAAGAGTCGAAGGCTATGCCCGAAAGATTGAAAGTGTTTGGCGATGCAATCCTCTCGTTCGCAACTATCGGCGGCGAGCGCACCCAAAACTTTTTCAATAATAAGTAACACGTCGCAAATATACCCGACTACGGCCATCTGCCATTCAGTCCACGGATTTGCCCTTCGGCTAACTGCCCCTTTTGAAAAAGCGGCACCAAAACTTTTTGCCGAAACTGCATTTCGGTGGTAATTACTTTGCGAGGTCTTGGTTGTCTGCGACAATAACACAAAACAACAAGAGAGTTGGTTTGTAAGTAAACTTACACCATCTCTCTTTTCATTTTGGACTATCCTTGCGGATAGCCCAATCCCTCGAAAACAAAAAATAGTATACCCCGCCCCAAGTCACGCGGGTAGAGATTTTAATACCCGCAAAAGTGTGGTAGTAAGATTGTCGGAAATCATCTACTCGGGTGAAAGGGTATCCGCTAGGATGCTAAAAAATAATAATGGTAGCAGTGTAAGTTTACTTTCGAACGGCTAACACCATACCGAATATCCAACACCATCCCGAATATCCAACACCATCCCGAATATCCAACACCATCCCGAATATCCAAGCTTGGAATTTTTGTTCTCGAGGGA
>JAGBVQ010000085.1 GCA_017630245.1 Alistipes sp.
CTAACCTATTGTTATTATGATAGATAGATTTTTAGATTTAAGGGGGGGGGACACGCTATGGCTATAATTATAAATATGGACGTAGTGATGGCCAAGCGCAAGATGACGCTCACCGAGTTGGCCGAAAGGGTCGACATCACCCCTGCAAACCTCTCGATACTAAAGACCGGCAAGGCAAAGGCGATTCGCTTCTCGACGCTCGAGGCTATTTGCCGCGAATTAGAGTGCCAACCGGGAGATATATTAGAGTTTCGCAGAAACTAAGCCAATGGCTAATGACAATAAAAAACAATAACCTTTTAATTTATACAACACTATGAAAAGACTATTTTTGTTCGTTGTCGCAGTGATTACGGCAGCGAGCGTATCGGCTCAATTCAACCCGATGCAGCCGATAGAGGCAGACAAGGATGTCCGCGTAGGTAAGCTCGAGAACGGCCTGACCTACTACATCCGTCACAACGAGAAACCCAAGGGACAAGCACACTTCTACATCCTGCACGATGTAGGCGCGATTCAGGAGGATGACAACCAGCAGGGTCTGGCTCACTTCCTCGAGCATATGGCCTTCAACGGCACCAAGAACCTCCCCGGCAAGCAGCTTATCAACTACCTGGAGAGCGTAGGTGTAAAGTTCGGTTATAACCTCAACGCAGGTACTTCGTGGGACTACACCGAGTATCAGTTGCGTGACGTTCCGACTTCGCGTCAGGCTATTGTCGATAGCGCTCTGCTCATTCTGCACGACTGGTCGCACTTCATCGCCCTCAAGCCCGCCGAGATCGACTCGGAGCGTGGCGTAATCAAGGAGGAGTTGCGTACTCGCGATGGCGCTTCGTGGCGTTCGACTATCAATATGATTAAGACCGTAGCGCGTGGCACCAAGTACGAGCACCGCAACCTTATCGGCCACCTCGAGGGTCTGCAGAACTTCTCGCCCAGCGATCTCGAGTCGTTCTACCGCAAGTGGTATCGCCCCGAGTTGCAGGCTGTTGTAGTTGTTGGTGATATTGATGTTGACTACATCGAGAACAAACTCACCTCGCTTATGAGCGATATCCCCGCTTCGCCCGCAGATGCAGCACAGAAGGAGGTTATCGTAGTTCCCAACAACGAGGCTCCGATCGTCTCGATCTTCACCGATCCCGAGATGAACGCATCGAGCGTTCGCTACATCTTCAAGCGTGGCAACCTCGTGCCGAAGCAGTATGCTAATACCGGCTATGCCGAGATGATGAATATCGTATCGATGTTGATGACTCAGATGGGTAATGCTCGTCTTTCGGAGATCGCAATGAAGCCCAATGCACCCTTCACCGGTGCAGGTATGAGCAACGGTTCGTTCGGTATCTGCCCCACATTCGAGTCGTTCAGCGTAGCTGCTCAGTCGCAGGATGGCAAGCTCCCCGCAGCTTTCGAGGCTATCGCTACTGAGGTTGAGCGTATCCGCCGCCACGGCTTCACTCCGGGCGAGTTTGAGCGTGCACAGAACAACTTGCTCCGCAGCTGCGAGCGTGCTTACAACAACCGCAACGACCGCAAGAATGGTGAGTATGTCGAGATCTACCTCAGCAACTTCCGCGAGAACACCCCGATGCCCGATGCAAAGACCGAGTGGCAGCTCGACAGTATGATTATCAAGAATCTGAATGTCGATGTAATCAACCAGCTCGCAAGCAAACTCATCACCCCGACCAACCAGATCGTAATCGTAAACGCTCCCGAGCGTGAGGGTCTTGTAAACCCGACCGAGGCTGAGATTCTCTCGATTATCCAGAAGGTTGCCGGCGCTGAGATCGAGCCCTATAAGGACAACGTTGTAAAGGAGCCGCTGATCGCAGAGGGCGTTGAGCTCAAGGGCTCGCCCGTAGTAAAGACCAAGCTCAACGAGAAGCTCGGCACAACCGAGTGGACTCTGGCTAACGGTGCTCGCGTAATCGTTAAGCCCTCGACCCTGAAGGCTGACGAGGTACTGATGAGAGCATACTCGGAGGGTGGCTTCTCGCTCCTCTCGGACGAGGATTACTACACAGGTCTCTTCATCCCGACCGTTACATCAATGTCGGGTGTATCGAAGTTCTCGCGCACCGACCTGCGCAAGC
>JAGBVQ010000006.1 GCA_017630245.1 Alistipes sp.
ACATATATAGAACGGTTTATGAATTCGAGCGCAAAAATACAAAATAAAGTCGAAATAAAAAATCAGTCAGCAAAAAAATATATTATAATAAACGCCGCAGACTATTCCGATTGCAGATAGTTTTTAGTAACTTTGTCGCCGTTATGGAACAGAAGGAATACGATGTAATTGTTATTGGTGGCGGTGCTGCGGGCCTGATGGCGGCAGGAACTGCTGCGCGTGTGGGCAACCGAGTATTGTTGCTCGAGAAGATGGAGAAGCCGGCTCGTAAGGTTCGAATCACGGGTAAGGGTCGCTGTAACCTGACCAATGCACGCCCCGTGGAGGAGTTCGTGGAGCAGGTTCGCACCAATGCCGAGTTCTTCTCGGTGGCCTTTGCCGAGTTCAACAACCGCTCGACAATCCGCTTTTTTGAGCGCAACAACGTAAAGCTCGATATCGAGCGTGGCGACCGTGTCTTCCCCAAGAGCGGTAAAGCGTCGGATATCGCTAACGCCCTGGAGTGGTACTGCCGCGACAATGAGGTAGATATCGAGTGTAATGCTCGTGTAACCGAGATTCTGGAGGTCGCCGGCAAGGTCTACGGCGTAAACTATATGAACAAGCGAGGCTTCATCCGTAAGATCGAGGCTCCGAATGTAATTGTTGCTACGGGTGGCGTTTCGTATCCCGCAACAGGCTCAACCGGAGATGGTTACATCTTCGCCGATGCTGCGGGCCACGCCATCGAGTCGGTACGTCCTTCGCTCACTCCGCTCGTTACGTCACACCCCCAGAAATCGTATTTGAACGGTCTGCTGCTGCGTAACGTAGGAGCAAAACTATATATCGACAATGAACTTACACGCGAGGAGTTTGGCGAGATTGGATTCTCGGAGAGGGGAGTCGAGGGTGCCGTGGCTCTGCGAATGAGTCGCGATGCGGTGGATGCTCTTATCGACGAGCGCAAGGTTAAGATTGTTCTCGACCTTAAACCCGCCCTCACCGAGGATATTCTACGTGAGCGCCTCAAGAGAGAGATTGCAGAGATGCAGCCCGAGGAGTTCTTCGCAGAGTTGCTGCGCAAGTTGGTACCCAAGCAGTTGGTTGTGCCGATGTCAAAGGAGCTCGATATCCACTCCAAGCTCTACATCTCGAAGGTTACCGAGCCCGAGTTGGAGCGTCTGATTAAGGTGCTGAAGGGCTTCGTATTGCCGATTACGGACTACGCACCCTTTGAGTATGCTGTGGTTACGGCAGGTGGCGTTTCGTGCGATGAGATCAATAAATACACTATGGAGTCGCTGAAGGTCAAGGGCTTATACTTCGCTGGCGAGGTGCTTGATATCGACGCCAATACAGGAGGATACAACCTCCAAATCGCCTTCTCGACTGGTCATCTTGCAGGTCTGCTCAAGAAGTAAAACACAAAACTACAAATGAAGATCAGCGGACGAACAATACTACAGCGCTTGTACGGCGTTACACGTTGGGGAAATCGACTCTCGAGAGCCCGCTATTTCCGTGGCCACGGAGTCCACTCACCCTTTGTGTATGCAATTGTTCGTCAGGTCTTTATGCAGTCAAAACCGATAGCCGAAGACTCCCTCTACGCATCGCTGCTGGAGGCCGATCTTCCCCGCAAACGTGCGGTACAGCTGCGCAATCTCGCATCTCACTGCTCCTACTCGAAGGTGGGCATTGATTGCGGATGCGCCGAGCGTGACTTTGTGGTACTGAGTGCGGCATTCCCAACAGACCAACTCTTTGCAGCGACAGAGGAGGCTCGCGCGTGTGGCACAACACTTGCTATCGTTGCCCCGTATGCTAATCGTGAGCGAGATGAGGTGTGTCGCCAAGTAATCGACACCCACCGCTCAACTACGGTCGACAATCGCGGCTATCTGCTGGTTTTCAATAATCACTTACCGAAACAACACTTCAAGCTATGAAAATATATACCAAGTGTGGCGATGGCGGCTCAACATCACTTATCGGTGGCGAGCGTGTGCCGAAGTATGACGAGAGGGTAGAGGCCTATGGCTCTGTAGATGAGTTGATGGCTTTTACGGCTCTGCTGGGCGATATGATACGCGATGAGGTGAAGTTGCAGGGGTATGTAGAGTCGATCGATCGCATAAACTGCGTACTTATGAGCGTGGCATCTCTGCTGGCAGTAGGCGAGGGTGGCTCGGATAAGGTCTCTCCGCTCGATAGCTCAAAGATCGCAGCCCTCGAGTCGGAGATCGATCAGATGCAGGCCCTGGTGCAGCCTATCACGAAGTTTACCATTCCCGGGGGATGTCGCGTAGTGTCACAGTGCCACGTCTGCCGCACCGTCTGCCGTCGTGCCGAGAGGGCCGTGCTGCGTGCCGGTGCGAAGTATGGTGTAGATTGCTCAGCGCAGATGTATCTTAATCGCCTTTCGGATTGGCTTTACCTTCTGGGGCGCGTTCTGACCGAGCATTTCGAGGTCTGCGAGCGTCTTTGGATTCCGTAGGAATCGTGCTCAGAATCAACCACAAATGGATCTCACAATAATTATTTGACCATTAAGTCATTATTTATTTGTTTGTTCCATTTTTTTATATACTTTTGCGCCCGAATTAAGCAGGCTGCTTATTGGGCAGTTTAGATTCGAAATGAATTATTAAAACTCTAATAGATTAAAACTATGTATTGGACACTTGAACTTGCATCGAAATTGGAGGATGCTCCATGGCCCGCAACAAAAGAGGAGTTGATCGACTACGCTATCCGCTCGGGTGCACCGCTCGAGGTTTTGGAGAACCTGCAGGAGATCGAGGACGAGGGCGAGATCTACGAGTCAATCGAGAATATCTGGCCTGACTACCCCTCAAAAGATGATTTATTCTTTAACGAGGAGGAGTATTAACAGAGAGTAGCAAGGCTCTATAGCCTTACTATACAACCAAAGAGGGCTATCCGACAATGTCGCGATAGCCCTCTTTGGTTTGTGATTTATACTACTAATAGTTATCCTTCATCGGCTCGAAGTATGCCTGCGGGTGGTTGCACGAAGGACACTCAACCGGAGCCTCATTGCCCTTGTAAGTGAAACCGCAGTTACGGCACTGCCACCAGATCTCGCCATCGCGAACGAAGAAGTTGCCATCAGTAATGCGGCTCAGGAGC
>JAGBVQ010000086.1 GCA_017630245.1 Alistipes sp.
AGGAACTTATTGCCCAGACCTTCGCCCTTGGATGCACCCTTAACAAGACCTGCAATATCTCGGCACTTAACTATCAGGTGAACCTCGGAAAGGTTAAGCTCTACACTCGTTACGAGATGCTCGACGTTGTTCTTATTGACGGTCGTGCACGCGGTATCATCGCGCGTAACCTTGTAACAGGTAAGGTTGAGCGTTTCGCTGCTCACGCAGTTGTTATCGCCACCGGTGGTTACGGTAACGCTTTCTTCCTTTCGACAAATGCTATGGGAAGCACCGGTTCGGCTGCTCTTCAGTGCTACCGCAAGGGTGCTTATTTTGCCAACCCCTGTTTTGCACAGATTCACCCCACTTGTATCCCCGTGCACGGCGACAAGCAGTCGAAGCTGACACTTATGTCCGAGTCGCTGCGTAACGACGGCCGCATCTGGGTTCCCAAGAAATTGGAGGACGCTAAGGCTCTTCAGGCCGGTAAGAAGAAGGCGAGCGACATTCCCGATGAGGATCGCGACTTCTATCTCGAGCGTCGTTATCCCGCATTCGGTAACCTTGTTCCCCGCGACGTTGCCTCACGTGCAGCAAAAGAGCGTTGCGACAAAGGCTTCGGCGTAAATAACACCGGCCTTGCCGTGTTCCTCGACTTTAAGTATGCCATCCAGCGTCTGGGTAAAGAGGTTGTTAAGCAGCGCTACGGAAACCTCTTCGATATGTACGAGGAGATTACCGACGTAAGCCCTTACGAGGCTCCTATGATGATTTATCCCGCTATCCACTACACAATGGGTGGTATCTGGGTAGACTACGAGCTTCAGACATCAATCCCCGGATTGTTTGCTATTGGTGAGGCTAACTTCAGCGACCACGGTGCTAACCGTCTTGGTGCTTCGGCTCTTATGCAGGGTCTTGCCGACGGTTACTTCGTTCTTCCCTACCCAATGCAGAACTATCTGAGCGACCAGATTCAGGTTAAGCGCTTCAGCACCGACGCTCCCGAGTTCGTAGAGGCCGAGAAGGCTGTAAACGACAAGATTGCCAAACTGATGGCTATCAAGGGTAACCGCAGTGTAGACTCTATCCACAAGGAACTTGGTCACGTAATGTGGGAGTATGTAGGTATGGCACGTACCAAGGAGTCTTTGGAGACCGCAATCAAGAAGATTGCCGAGGTCGAGAAGATCTTCTGGAGCGAGCTTCGTATCCCCGGTGCAGCCGATTCACTGAACGTAGAGCTCGAGAAGGCACTCCGTCTGCTCGACTTTATCGAGATTGGCAAGCTGATGGCCTACGACGCACTCAACCGCGAGGAGTCGTGCGGTGGACACTTCCGCGAGGAGCATCAGACCGAAGAGGGCGAGGCTAAGCGTAACGACGAGGCATTCTCATACGTAGCCTGCTGGAAATACACAGGCGAGGGCAACGAGCCCGAGCTCCTGAAAGAGGACCTCAACTACCAATATATTAAGGTACAGCAGCGTAACTACAAAAACTAATTAAAAAAGATCGTAACAATGGACAATAATATCAGTTTTAATTTGAAAGTATGGCGTCAGAGAGGTCCCAAAGAACCCGGAAAGTTTGTGACCTATCCGATGAAAGATATCCCCGGTGATACCTCATTCCTTGAG
>JAGBVQ010000007.1 GCA_017630245.1 Alistipes sp.
TGCACCAATCTCGCCCGATAACTTTGGAGATCGCCTCTATAACTCATTCTTTGAGATTCTGCCTAAGGTTACCGCTACGGTGCGTTTTGATGCGCGAAATTCGCTCTACGCCTCGGTGTCGAAGGGATATAAGGCGGGCGGATTTAATACACAGATGTTCTCAGAGGTGCAGCAGTCGCGACTGATGAAGCAGATGGGTGTTGCGATGCATCGTATGAGTATCGATGAGATAGTGGCCTACAAGCCCGAATATAGCTGGAACTATGAGGTGGGTGCCCATACGGCTACGGCAGATGGTCGCTTTGTGGCGGAGGCGGCACTCTTCTATATCGATTGCCGTGATCAGCAACTCACTGTCTTTCCCGAGGGACAGACTACGGGTCGAATGATGACCAATGCTGGAAAAACTCGCAGTTTCGGTGGCGAAATGTCGGCAAGAGTTTCTCCATTCAAGAATTTCGATGTATCTTTGTCCTACGGTTACACCAATGCTCGCTTTGTGGAGTTCCGCAGTGGTAAGAGTGACTATGCAGGGCAGTATGTTCCCTACGCTCCGCAACATACGTCAGCGGCAAGGGCTACTTACGAGATCGCAATCCCGACCCGTTGGTTGGAGCGAATTGTGCTCGGCGTGGGATATAAGGGCGTAGGCCCGATTTATTGGAACGAGGAGAATTCGTTGAAGCAGAACTACTACTCGCTATTGGATGCTTCGGTACGCCTGGCGGGTCCGCACTACTCGGTGGAGGTGTGGGGTAAAAATCTCACGGGAGCAAAGTATGCGGTATTCCACTTCGAGTCGATATCGCACCCCTTCCTGCAGATGGGCCGTCCGCGAATGTTTGGTGTGACTTTGAATATAAACGTGTGATAATGATGATTATGAGTATCGTGAAGCGATTAGTGTTGATATGTTTGGCTGTAGCGGTGTTTGTGTCGTGCAGCGGAGATGATAATATGGATTCTCCGTCAGGACGAGATGCGTTGATCGTAAAACTTGGTAACGTCGTGGTCTACTCCGATGACGAGGTTGAGTGGCGACTTGAACCTAATCTGGCGACAGTGACACCACCTTTGTATGACTTATATATGGATGGTACTCGATTTGTGGCGCTGATGCCTATGCTCGATATGGAGGTTAATGGCCTTGAGAATCAGCATAGCCAACCCGATCAGCATTTCCTCTATCAGACGACAGCAATAGTGCCTAGTATCAAGGGGAACCCGATGCCAAAATATACGTTGAGCAACTTTCGTTGCGAGGTGACGGATTGGAACCTACTGAAAGTTTGGTTCTCGTGTAAGGGCTATGATGTGACATATATTAAGAATCTTAATAATTAGAAATATTAGTAAACAAATCACAGAAAAATATGAAAGCAGAGTACAAACCCTACGTTGATGAACTTATCGAGCTCGCCATTAAGGAGGATATCGGTGATGGCGACCACACCTCATTGTGTTGCATTCCTGCCGAGCAGCAGGGCCGAATGCGCCTTTTGTGCAAGCAGGAGGGTATTATTGCAGGTATTGAGATCGCTCGCCTGGTGCTTGAAAGACTCGACCCCACGATGTGCTTCGAGCAACTTATCGAGGATGGTACACGCGTGAAGGTAGGCGATGTGGCGTTCTACGTCTCGGGTAGCGAGCGTTCGCTCTTGCAGGCAGAGCGTATCCTGCTCAACATTATGCAGCGTATGAGTGGCGTTGCGACCCAGACTGCTATCTATGTCGATCGCCTCGAGGGTCTGCACACCAAAGTTCTCGATACGCGCAAGACTACACCCGGTATGCGAGTGTTGGATAAGATGGCCGTGAAGATTGGCGGTGGCGAGAATCACCGTATCGGCCTCTTCGATATGATTCTGCTCAAGGATAACCATATCGACTTTGCGGGTGGCGTGCGTAAGGCTGTCGAGAATGCTCGTGAGTACTTGAAGGCTACGGGTCGCAATATCCCTATCGAGTGTGAGGTGCGTACTTTGGAGGATATCGACGAGGTCTTTGCTGCAGGTGGTGCCGACCGTATTATGTTCGACAACTTTACCCCCGAGCAGACTAAGGTGGCTGTCGAGAAGGTGGCAGGTCGTTGCGAGACCGAGTCGAGTGGTGGTATTACCCTCGACAATCTGCGCGACTACGCCGAGGCGGGTGTTGACTTTATCTCGGTGGGAGCATTGACTCACCAGATTAAGTCGCTCGATATGTCGCTCAAGGCGTGCTAAAATCTATAGACCAATATTTATATAGTTATACTTTTATGGATATAGTTTTTATCATTATCGGCTTGGCGCTCGTCTTGGCGGGTGCGCACATTCTGACTGAGGGCTCGGCTGCAATTGCCGAGAAGTTCCGTATTTCGGAGTTTATTATCGGCCTCACAATTGTGGCTGTTGGAACATCTATGCCCGAATTTGTCGTAAGTTCGGCAGCTGCGGTGCAGGGTAGTAGCGATATGGCTATCGGTAATGTTGTGGGCTCGAATATCTTTAATGTCTTTCTGATTTTGGGTCTTTGCGCTTTGGTATCGCCGCTTCCATTTACGAAGAATAATATCCGCTACGATATACCATTTGTATTTATCGCATCAATACTCTTTATGGTTGTTGCATTGGATACCGTGTTTGGTCTGGGCGATATTGATCGCATCGGTCGCGTGGAGGGTGCTTTGATGTTCCTCGGCTATATCGCGGTGGTTGTATGGTCGGTGCGCTCTTCGAAAAAGGATGAGCAGACCGTAGCCGCTGAACCTCGAATGAAGATGTGGGTAGCAGTGCTGGCTGTGCTTGGTGGCTTGGTAGCCTTGGTTGTAGGTAGTCGTCTTTTCGTGGATGGAGCCTCGGCTGTGGCTCGTGCGCTGGGTGTGAGCGATGCACTTATCGCCATTACCCTTGTGGCGTGTGGAACATCCTTGCCGGAGTTGGCCTCGGGTCTTGTGTCGGTGGTAAAGGGTCAGACAGGTATGGCGCTGGGTAATGTTCTCGGTTCAAACCTCTTCAATATCCTCTTTATCCTTGGCGGATGTTCGATGATTACACCCCTTACGTTGGGCGATATTGATATTATCGATATCTCGATGGTGGTGCTGTCTGCTGTGATTCCGTTTATCTTCGCCTTTACCTTCAAAGGTCGCAAGCTCGACCGTATCGAGGGCGCAGCAATGGTACTGATCTATATTGGTTACGTCGCTTGGCTTATTTCGAAAGTGTTGTAATATAAGATTTTTGGCAAATAAAAAGGCGGTCTTTCGGGACCGCCTTTCTTATTGGGAGTAAATGGTTTACATCTTCTCATGGAAGCTACGCGAGATAACCTCCAACTGGTGCTCGCGCGAGAGCTTGGTGAAGTTCACAGCGTAACCCGAAACGCGGATTGTAAGCTGCGGGTACTTCTCGGGGTGCTCCATTGCATCCATCAGCATCTCACGATTCAGAACGTTCACGTTGAGGTGGTGTGCACCCTTCGTAAAGTAACCATCCATCATCGTTACAAGGTTCTCGATACGGGTAGCCTCGTCAACACCGAGTGACTTGGGAACAATCGAGAATGTGTTCGAGATACCATCCTGCGAGTCACGGTAGCGCAACTTTGCAACCGACGAGAGCGATGCAACTGCACCACACTTATCACGTCCGTGCATCGGGTTAGCACCCGGAGCGAATGCAACGCCCTTGTCACGACCATCGGGAGTAGCTCCGGTCTTCTTACCATACATCACGTTCGAAGTGATGGTCAGCAGCGAGAGAGTCGGCTTCGCACCCTTGTAGATTGCGTGCTTCTTGAGCTCCTCGTTGAAGAAGTATACCAAGTCAACGCCGAGGTGATCAACGCGGTCATCGTTGTTACCGAACATCGGGAACTCCTTCTCGATCTCGAACGACTCGGTGAGACCCATCTCGTTACGCTTAACGGTAACCTTACCATACTTGATTGCCGACAGCGAGTCGAGAACGATCGACAGACCTGCAACACCGTATGCGAGGTTGATTCGCGGGTTGGTGTCGATAAGAGCCATCTGAGCCTTCTCGTAGTAGTACTTGTCGTGCATATAATGGATGATATTCATCGCATCGTTGTATATGCGAGCGATCTCCGAGAGCACCTTCTTGTAGTTCGAGAGCACCTCCTCGTAGTTGAGCAGATCGCCCATCAAGGTCGGGATACCCTTAACCATCTGTGTGCCGGTGATCTCACAACGACCGCCGTTGATTGCGAGCAAGAGTGCCTTAGCCAGGTTACAACGTGCACCGAAGAACTGGATCTGGCGACCGATAGCCTGGTACGATACGCAGCAAGCGATACCGTAGTCGTCGCTGAAGCGTACCTCACGCATAAGGTCGTCGTTCTCGTACTGCACCGACGAAGTGTCGATCGAAACCGTTGCGCAGAACTCCGTGAATCCCTCGGGAAGCTCGGGGCTCCAGAGTACGGTCATATTGGGCTCGGGCGAAGGACCGAGGTTGTAGAGAGTCTGCAAGAAACGGAACGAAGTCTTGGTAACCTTGGTGCGACCATCGTTGAAGCGACCACCGATAGCCTCGGTAATCCAAGTCGGGTCACCTGCGAAAATATCGTTGTAAGACTGCATACGCAGGTGGCGAACCATACGCAACTTGATTACGAACTGGTCGATAAGTTCCTGTGCGAACTCCTCGGTGATGTTGCCCTTATCCAGATCGTACTGGATGTAGATATCCAGGAACGACGATACGTTACCGAGCGACATTGCCGCACCATCCTGCTCCTTAACAGCAGCCAGGTATGCCATATATACCCACTGTACGGCCTCCTGTGCCGAAGTTGCGGGACGGCTCAAGTCGAGACCGTAGTACTCGCCCATTGTGAGCATATCCTTCAAAGCCTTAATCTGCTCGGCAACCTCCTCGCGAAGACGGATGGTAGCGTCGGTCATCGGTGAAAGCAGAGCCTTCATATCCTCCTGCTTTGCCTCGATAAGGCGGTTGATACCGTAGAGTGCCATACGACGGTAGTCACCGATGATACGACCACGCGCATAGTTGTCGGGCAGACCTGTGAGGAAGCCCAACGAACGGAATGTACGAATCTCCTCAGTGTATACGTCAAATACGCCGTCGTTGTGAGTCTTGCGGTAGTGGGTAAAGATCTCCTTAACCTTCTCGTCTACATCGGTACCCTGCTCCTTGCAAGCACGCGATACGACGTTGATGCCACCAAAGGGCTTGATTGCACGCTTGAGCAACTCGTCAGTCTGAAGACCTACGATAAGCTCGTTTTCGCGGTCGATATAACCGGCCTTGTGCGATGTGATGGTCGAAACCGTCTTATTGTCGAGTGAACGAACGCCTCCGTTTGCGCGCTCCTCTTCGAGGGCCACGAGGCATTTGTTCCAAACCTTCTTTGTACGCTCCGTGGGACCAGCCAAGAATGAGGCGTCACCATAGTACGGAGTAATGTTTGCCTGCACAAAGTCAGAAACGTCTATCTTGCTCTGCCACAGGCCACTCTTAAAATCATTGTAAATGTCCATAACTAACGCTTGTTTGTTTTCCCTAAATTTTCGGGCGCAAAAATACAAAAAATAACCTAAACAGAACGGATTTTTCTGAAAAAAATAGATACTTTTGCACTATAAAAATAAAAAATATGAAAGTGGGTAACGTTTACGATTTTAAGGTAGAACCACAAGACGTTGATTTTACGCTTCGTTCGCGTCTGACGGCTGTGTGTGGCAATCTGCTCAATGTGGCTGGTCAGGATGCGCATCGCAACGGCTTTGGTACGGTTGCGGTGATGCGTGATAATAACTCGTGGGTACTCTCGCGTATGGCCATCGAGTTCGACTATATGCCCAATCAGTACGATGATTATAAAATTCGTACTTGGATCGTTGATTCGGGTCGTGTTATTTCTGTGCGTAACTTTGTGATTACCAATGGAAATGACGAGCCTCTCGGCCGTGCTACGTCGCAGTGGTGTATGATCAACCTCTCGACCCGTCGCCCGAGCGATTTGACACCCGTTTTGGAGTCGTGCCGTCAGTATATTTTCGATGAGCCGGCACCTTGCGAGGCGCCCCGAAAACTCGGCGCTGTCGAGACCGAAACGGCTGTCGAGCACCGCATTGTTTATAGCGATATCGACTTTAATCGTCACGTCAATACACTGCGCTATATCGAGATGATGGTCGATGCACTGCCAATCGAGGTGGTTGCCGAGCCGCATAAGATTCGCCTTGATCTCCACTTTGTCAAGGAGTCAATCTACGGACAAACGCTCACCATCGGCTACCGCTGCGAGGAGGACAAGTGGCTCTTCGAGATTAAGGATAACGACGGTGCTGTAATCTGCCGTGCAAGCTTTGAAATTCGATAATATCGTAGAAAAATAGGGCAGCAACCTAAAGGTTGTGTTGTTTTTTTGAGAATTTTCATATCTTTGTACCTTGTGAATAATATAAAGTACAGAGATATGAAATTTTTATTGCGTCTGTTTTCGATTTTTGCCGCTCTGCTAATCTCGTTTGGCGTGTCGGCGCAAAATAGCGACCCTTCGGTAAAGTGGAAGGGTGAGATTAAGGAGTTGGGCGAGAACGCCTACGAACTCCTGCTCGAGGGTACTGTCCGCAAAGGTTGGCATACCTACGACCTCCACTCGAGCTACTCTTCGACCTATATCGACCTGGCAGAGAGTGTGGGCATCACCTTCGATGGCGAGCCTTACGAGGTGACCGAGTCTAAGAAAGTCGAGGCCGATGGCGAGGTGCACGGCGAGTACTACGGAACCTTCGTCTTGGGTCAGAAGTTCTCTCTCTCAGAGGCTTCGGGCGAGGTTAAGGGTAAGGTTATCTGGATGTCGTGCATCGGTACGCAGTGCGGTATGCCCGAGGAGTGGGACTTCTCGTTTAAGGTTAGTAGCGCTGCGCCTACGGGCAAAATCAAGGCTACGGATGAGACTGCTCCTGTTGCAACTTCGGGCGAGATCAAGGCTACGGATGAGGCCGCTCCTGCTACGGCAAGCAAACCCTTCGATTGGGGCTTGGTGCTGGAGGCTATCTTGTGGGGCTTTGCGGCTCTGCTGACTCCCTGTGTGTTCCCGATGGTACCGATGACCGTGTCGTTCTTTATGAAGGGTAGCGAGAATAAGGCTGCGGGTCGCTTTAAGGCCTTTATGTATGGTCTTTTTATCGTTGCGCTCTACACGCTGCCGATTGCGGTGATAATCCTTATTACCCGCTTTGTTGGTGGAGAGGCTGTGACGGCCGATATCTTTAATTGGTTGGCTACGCATTGGTTGCCTAACCTGCTCTTCTTTGTGGTATTTATGATCTTTGCGGCATCGTTCTTCGGTGCGTTTGAGATTACTCTGCCCAGCGCATTGGTCAACAAGAGCGACCAGAATGCTGACAAGGGCGGTGTTGCAGGTATCTTCTTTATGGCACTTACGCTGGTGTTGGTGTCGTTCTCTTGCACGGGTCCCATTGTCGGCTCGGTACTGATTCAGTCTACTTCGGGCGAGTTCTGGCAGCCGATTGTGACGATGCTGGCATTCTCGTTGGCATTTGCCCTTCCGTTCACTCTGTTTGCACTCTTCCCCTCGTTGCTCAAGAATCTGC
Organism: Alistipes sp.; assembly: GCA_017630245.1. Classification (GTDB taxonomy): domain Bacteria; phylum Bacteroidota; class Bacteroidia; order Bacteroidales; family Rikenellaceae; genus Alistipes. The sequence goes on from JAGBVQ010000007.1 coordinate 7,595, forward strand.
CCAAGAGTGGCGGTTGGCTCAACTCGGTGAAGGTGGTGCTTGGTTTTGTGGAGGTGGCTCTCGGATTTAAGTTCCTTAGTGTGGCTGATCAAACCTATCATTGGGGTCTGCTCGACCGTGAGATCTATCTTGCAATCTGGATCGTATGCTTCTCGCTGCTGGGCTTGTACCTGCTTGGCAAGTTGCGCTTTGCGCACGATAGCGAGGTGAAACATATCTCGGTTACACGTCTTGGCTTGGCTATCGCCGTGTTTACATTTGTAGTCTATATGATTCCCGGAATGTGGGGTGCTCCGCTCAGTGCACTCTCGGGCTATATGCCGCCGATTCACAGCCAGGATTTCGTTCTCTCGTCGGGTGGTGCAGTTGCAACTCCGGCGGCGGTAAATCAGGGAGTGAAGTACGGCGACAAGCTCCACTTGCCACACGGCCTGCAGGGTTATTTCGACCTTGAGGAGGCTACCGAGGCTGCGAAGAAGGCAGGCAAACCGCTCTTTGTTGATATCACGGGTCACGGCTGTGTGAACTGCCGCGAGATGGAGGCGAGAGTGTGGAGTGATGAACGCGTGTTGGATCTTCTGCGCGAGAAGTATGTCGTGGTGGCGCTTTATACCGACGATAAGATGTCGGTTCCCGAATCGGAGTGGATTACCACCGAGGCGGGTGATACGTTCAAGACCCTGGGTCGCATCAACTCCTACATCGCACGCACGCAGTTTGGAGTGAATGCACAGCCGAACTACATCTTGATCACCCCCGATGGCGAGCAGTTGGCTCCCACGCGCGGCTACGATCTGAGTGTAGAGGGCTTCGTGGAGTTCTTGGAGGGTGGCGTTGCCGAGTTCGAGAAGCGTAAGTAGAACGAGTAGAGATACCTAATACTCGCAGCAATGAAGATCTGCATCGTAGGTCCGGCATATCCATATCGTGGCGGTCTTGCCTCGATAATGGAGACTATGGCTCGTGTCTACCAGAAGGCGGGGCACGATGTGCAGATCTATACCTTTACTGTGCAGTATCCTTCGCTACTCTTCCCCGGCAAGACGCAATATGTAACTACGCCGCCACCGGCCGATCTGCATATTGAGCGAGTTCTGAATAACGTCAATCCGCTGAGTTGGATATCCCTCGGTTTGCGCCTAAAGCGTGAGGCTCCTGATGTGGTTCTAATGAAGTATTGGACTCCGTTTATGGCCCCGGCCTTTGGTACGGTGGCACGCATTGCTCGCTCGAATGGCCATACTAAAGTCCTCTGCCAGATTGATAATGTCGAGCCACACGAACACCATATTATAGATCGCCCGTGCAATCGCTACTATCTGGGCGCTGTGGATGGATTTGTCTATATGTCCGAGCAGGTGCACGGTGAACTGAAAGAGTACACATCCGCTCCGGCAATATTCTCGCCGCATCCGATGTTTGAGAACTTTGGGCAGAGGGTCGAACGCAAAGAGGCGTGCGAAAAACTTGGGCTTGACCCTGCGAAACGCTATCTGCTCTTCTTTGGTCTGATTCGTGATTATAAGGGGCTTGATATGTTGTTGGAGGCGTTTGAGAAGGTCGAAAATCCCGACTTGCGACTGCTTGTTGCAGGCGAGTTCTATAACGATAAGGAGCAGTATCGCCCTGCGCTCGACCGCCTTGGTGAGAGGGTCGTGTTGCACGAAGGATTTGTTAAGGATGAGGAGGTGAAATACTACTTTTCGGTCGCAGATGCACTCGTTTTGCCCTATCGCACTGCTACGCAGAGTGGCGTTACGCAGATTGCATATAACTTCTCGGTGCCGATGGTTGTGACCCGAGTGGGAGGACTGCCAGAGATTGTTCCCGACGGCAAGGTGGGCCTGGTTTGCGAGCCTACGGTAGAGAGCATTGCCGAGAGCCTCGAGCAACTCTATAACAATAATCTTTTGGAACGCTTTGCCGAGAATTTTCCTGCCGAGCGCAAGCGCTTCTCGTGGGAGGAGATGTGTGCAAAGCTGCTGGAGGTCTATAGTAAAACGATCTAGTAGGTATATAA
>JAGBVQ010000087.1 GCA_017630245.1 Alistipes sp.
GCTTACGGCCGCCGAGCCACGGATCGGTAAAGCTGAGAGCCAAAGCCTTGTAATATGTACCATTGGTCTGACCTGAGATCGAGAGACGCTGGTTCTGTCCGTGCGGATAGGGACTCCACGCACCCTTCTTGAAGAAGTTGCGCATCGAGAGGTTATTCAGAGTGATACCCACCGAACCTACGAATGTTCCCGAGCCCCAACCTCCGGCGATGTTGAACTGGTCAGAAGCCTGCTCCTCCAACGGCCAGTTGATATCAACCAAGTCATTCGATATAGGCTGGATATCGGGCACGATCTTCTCTGCATTGAAGTGGCCGAACGACATCAGCGTGCGGATTGTCTGCATCAACAAGGCTCGGTTGTAGAGTTCGCCCGGGCGGGTGTAGAGCTCGCGGCGGATTACCTCATCATCAACGCGCAGGTTACCCGAGATATCGACATTGTTGATTGTAAACTGCTTACCCTCACAGATCTTAATTTCGAGATCGATAGAGTCCTTGCCGATGATAATCTCAGAGGGCTCGACCTGAGACATCAGATAACCGTCGTTCTGGTAGAGTGACGATACCGACATCTCCTCGGGGTTCATCTCCTTGCCGATACCGAGTCGCTTGTGCATCGACTTCTTGTCGTAGGTGTCGCCCTTAGCTACGCTAAACATACGCGAAAGCTGCTCGGTCGGGAATACCGAGTTGCCGATCCAGGTGATGTTGCGGATATAGTATTTGTTACCCTCCGAGAGTTTAATATCGATTCCGAGGCTCTTATCGTCTATGCGATAGATCGAATCCGAGAGGATTGTTGCATTGCGATAGCCTCGCGAGTTATAGAAGTCGAGCAACAACTCCTTATCCTCGGCATACTCCGTATCTTTGAGCTTTTTATTCTGCCAGAAGAGGATACTGCGCTGGTGGGTCTTCTTGAATGTACGGCGCAGACGCTTGTCGGGGAAGTTGTCGTTGCCTTCGAAGTTGATTTGGCCGATCTTTACTCGGTTTTTCTTGTCAATAACGAAGGTAACCTTCACTGCATCGCGAATCGTGGTGTCGTTCACAACCTGCAAATCTACCTCTGTATCCAAGAAACCCTTCTCTGCGAAATGCGCCTTGATGAGTTTTTTGTTCTTGTCGATTACATAGTCCGAGAGTTCGGTGCCTTTTTTGAGTTTGAGATCCTCGAGCAGGCTCTTCTGCTTACCTGTGGGAACTCCTGCAAAGCCCCACTCCGAAACGCGAGGACGTTGCTTGAGGAATACCTCCAACTCAACATTGTCGCCCTCGATTGTCGCACCAATCTTGATGTCGGCAAAGTAGCGCTGTGTCCACATTCGATTGATTGCGTTCTGAATAAATGCACCCTGCAGATAGATCGAGTCGCCCGGAACGAGGCCTGAAGCACGCTCCAGCACAGTTGTGTCGAAGTTGCGGCTGCCGTGGAAATTAACCTTACGCAGGAAGTATTGACGGTTATCGTCAACGTTGGCAATCGGAGCATCGATCGGGAAGTCTATGACCTCCTCCTCATTGCTGATAATGGTTTGGGGCTTCTGCTGCGCTTTGACCTCCTCGCTCTGTTGTGCGTATGCAAAAATAGTCGCCGTCAGGGCGATTATAGTGGTGAATAATATCTTCAAAAACCTCATCATCTGGTTGTAATCTCTGTTTTATAGCGTTCCGTAGCGTCTTTCGCGAGAGGCGTATACCTCCAACGCTTTGCGAAATTCCTCTTCCGTAAAATCGGGCCACAGCGTCTGCGGGAAGTAGAACTCCGCATACGATGCCTGCCACAATAAAAAGTTACTCAATCGACACTCTCCGCTCGTGCGAATGATAAGATCGGGGTCGGGGATCCCTGTTGTGTAGAGATTCTCGCTAATGAGACTCTCCGAGATCTCCTCCGCAGCGAGCGCTCCTTCGGCTACTTTGGCAGCGAGGTTGCGCACGGCCATCGTAATCTCCTCACGCGACGAGTAGTCGAGTACAAGAATCAGGTTCAAAACCTTGCCTTCGGCTGTTCTCTCCTCGATTTCGTCTAAACGAGCATTTACCTCAGTCGAGAATCGTGTACGGCTTCCGATGACGCTGACCTTAACCCCCTGCTCGATGAGTTCAGGGGTTTCGTTGATGACGCAACTACAGAAGAGTGTCATCAACGCATCAACCTCCTCGGCCGGACGTCCCCAATTCTCGGTCGAAAAAGCATAGAGCGTAAGATACTCCACCCCGGCATCAGCAGCGGCGCGAACCACCCTGCGAACCGACTCAACACCCTGAATATGACCCTCATAACGCTCCTTGCCGCGCAGTTTTGCCCAGCGACCGTTACCGTCCATAATTATGGCGACGTGTTTTGGAAGAGTTTTCTTAGTGCTCATACAAACGACAAATATAGGTATTTTTTCGGAAATAAACCGCAAAATGGGTGTGGATATACGTTTTTTTATAAAAAACGCATCTATCTAACATCTACGCCCCACATCATCTTATTGCGTAACGTGTCGTAGAAGGATATATTGTGCGGAACTGCTAAAAAAACAACTCTTTCGGCACGACGCACTGTAAGGGTAGTGTTGCCCTCGATTTCGTATGTGCGATTGTCTAGCGAAACCGATGCCGAGCGGTGGCGGGTATCCACCTCGAAACGTACGGTCGACGAGTCGGGAATTACCAACGGGCGCATCGTGAGGTTATGAGGCGTAAGTGGCGAGAGTACCAGACAGTTGCACGCAGGAGTTACAATCGGGCCACCTGCGCTGAGCGAGTATGCGGTCGAGCCTGTCGGAGTCGATAGAATCACTCCGTTGCCAAAGTAGGCTGCCGTCATCTGGCCATCGATATGAGCCTCGATATTTATCATTGTTGCGTCCAAACGTTGTATTGCCACCTCGTTCAGGGCATAGCGAGTCTTGCCGTCGGAGAGACCCTCGAGAGCGAGCATTGTGCGCTGCTCAATTTTGAGATTGCCCTCACGGATATCTTTGAAAATTAAATCGATACGATCTTTGGGTGCAGTCGCAAGGAAACCCAGATGTCCCGAGTTGATGCCCACAACCGGTACGGGAGCTCCATCCAAACGATGAATGCCCTCGAGCAGAGTTCCATCGCCGCCGTAGCACACCATCACACATTCGGCAGGCTGTTTGCCTATGGTGTAACCGTAGCGATTTTCGGCGGGTACCGAGCGACCGAGTACACGCTCGATCATCTCTGCAAACTCCTCGTTTACCGAGTAATCGAAACCGTTGTGCTCGATTGCATCAATCAATTTTTGCAACTCTTCAGCCGAGCGCAAAGGCTGCGGACGTGAAAAAAGTATGATTTTCATCTTCGGAGTATCGAATTTAATTATTACCTTTGTGGGTACAAATATAGCGAATTTATGACAAAATTGAGCGTAAATATTAACAAGATAGCAGTTATTCGCAATTCGCGAGGTGGAAATCTGCCTGATGTAGTGCGTGCGGCACTCGATA
>JAGBVQ010000088.1 GCA_017630245.1 Alistipes sp.
GATTAAGCGTTGTTTGCGCTCAACTCCTCGAACAGAGTGTTAAACTTTGCGATCATCTCCTCACGCAAAGCCGAGAAGTGCTTGCGCACCAGGCTCTTGTTGTGGGGCTCTGTGGGGTTGTTAGCCTTTGCATACAACTCGTTGCGCAACTCAACACCCTTCTGCATCAAAGCGAAAATAGCCTCCTCTTTCGAGGGCTGGAAATAGATAGCCATATCGCAATCGAAGACGAACTCCTCCAAGCGATAGTCGATTTCCTTCTTAAAATCTCTTAAGTTTGCCATAAAAAATATCTGTTTTTAAGTTCTTTCTTGTCACAAAGATAATAAATCTTTCAAACAATCAAACTTTTGAGGCATCTTTTTTCGTGAAAAGGCCAAATATTACCCAAAATCCCTACTCTATCAACGAAAATATTAGTGTTCGTGCTCGCAAAGTACGGTGTGAGGAACCTTTCCGTGCGAGATTATTTGGATGGGGCAGTTGTAGTTTTCGAGCTGCTCCTCGGTGATGACGTTTGAGTTGTGGCGGTGTACGGTGCGGTTTACGCAGACGATACTCTTCACTACGCTGGTTATTGTGCCGATGTCGTGCGACACCATAACGATTGCCATCTTCTCGTTTAGTTTGCGCAGTAGGGTATAGAGCTCATTCTCGAAACGGTTGTCGACAAAGTTCGCAGGCTCGTCGAGAATCAAGAGTTTTGGCTCGATAATGATGGCACGACAGAGCAGTGCTCGTTGCAGCTGTCCTCCCGAAATCTCGCCAATCTGTCTTGTAGCCAACTCGCTAATACCTGTCATCTCGAGTAGATCGAGGGCACGCTGTCGCTCTTTGGCCCCGTAACGAGAGTGAAATCCGCGCTTGGACTGCAGTCCCGACATCACAAGTTCGAGAACCGAAATCGGAAATGATGTGTCGAACGAGGTCTGCTGGGGCATATAGCCGATTAGAGGGCTCTTGCCGCGGAATAGCTCAGATGATAGCTCGATCTTTCCGGAGTGGGGTAGCGCTCCGACTATAGCCTTGACCAGCGTAGTCTTTCCGCCTCCGTTGGGGCCGATTATACCCAGAAAGTCATCCTCGAAGATGTCGAGCGTAACTCCTTCGAGCGCCGTGAAATCGTCGTAGCAAACAGTGACGTTATGAAGCGATATGAGTGCCATACTATATGGTATTACTCTGTTATTAAGTGAGTTATCTCCTCTATATTGGTGAATATATCTTCACGCAGAGGATCGATTTCTACCGGCTCGGCTCCGATATCTTCGGCTATAACCTCGACGGTCGAGCGGGGGAATGTCGATTGGTAGAATATGCGTTTAGTCTGCACATTACGAGCGCCTGTAATGATGCCGGCAAGGCGTTTTACGCTCGGCTCCTTACCCTCGTGCTCAATCGAAATCTGCTCCAATCCATAGTCACGAGCCAGGTAGGTGAGGGCCGGGTGGTAGATGATAAATTGGCGAGTTTTGGCCTTGTTGCAGAGCGTACGCACCGAACAATCCAGAGAGTCTAATTTTGCAGCAAGTTGCTCATAATTAGACTTATACTTTGCCGAGTCGGGGTAGTTGGCCGCTATGGCGTTGTAGGCATTTTGTGCCATAACCTTGAGCGCTACGGGCGAGGTCCAGATGTGGGGATCAATGCCGTGAGAGTGGTGATGGTGGGTGCATCCGCTGTGGTCGTGGTGGTTGTGCGAGCAACTGCCGGCAATCAACTCAATGCCGTGAGAGAGATCGATGATTTTGTCCTTATGCTCGATCCTCGATAGCAGGTTGCGCTCAAAGTCGATAAGCCCGACGGCAAAGATAGCTTTCGCCTCGTTTATCGCCATAAATTGACGTGCTGTTGGCTCGAATGACTCGGGCGAAGCTCCTGTGGGAACGAGAATCGAAATGTCGAAATCCTCTCCCACAATCGCGCTGACCAATGGGCGCAGAGGGGCGATCGAGACAAACATCTGCTCCTTGTCGCCTTCGATCTGCTTGTTGCGATTCGATCCGCCACATCCGACGAGTAGGGTTGCCGCCATCGCCGCAGCGA
>JAGBVQ010000089.1 GCA_017630245.1 Alistipes sp.
GACCAAGGAGAGTAACTACCAGATGCTGGATAAAATTCTGGCAGAGGTTTGCGCCCTCTTCCCTTCGGAGTATATCCACATCGGCGGAGATGAGGTATCGCTCTCGCAGTGGACAAAGTGCCCCGATTGCTCGGCATATCTCAAAAAGCACGGATATACCGATGCCCATAAACTTGAAGATCTGTTTATCGAGCGTGTAAGCAAAATCCTCGAGAAGAGTGGCAAGCGCCCCGCTGTGTGGAATGAGGGAATCAATGGTGGAGGTCTCGACAAAACCACCCGCTTGCACGGTTGGAGTAATATGAAGGATTGCCGTAAGGTGCTGGAAGCGGGTTATCCGACCATCTTTATGCCGGCAGAGTACTTCTACTTTGATATGCGTCAGAGTAAATATGAGGCCGGCTCGAATTGGAGTAACATCTTTGATGTTAAACATACCTACTCCTTCGACTTTGCCGAGCAGGGTTTCTCTCCGGAGCAGGTTGCTCTGGTTAATGGTTTTGAGGGAGCCTATTGGAGTGAGATCGCCCTCTCGCAGGGAGGCGATCGTTCGACCGACTTCGTTGAGTATATGATCTTCCCGCGTATGTGCGCCGTGGCTGAGCTTGGTTGGGGTAAGAATGGTAGCGATTGGGAGAGTTTCTACGCTCGTCTGCGTGGTCACTACGACCGAATGTCGGCAATGAATATAAACTATCGTCTGATGCCCCCGAAGGTGGAGATGAAGGATGGAGAGCTGACCGCCTCGGTAGATGACAGATCGACAATCTACTACCGCAAGGAGTTCTCCACTCGTCCTGCACGCTACACTCGCCCCATAAAGTGTGACAAGCCCGGCGAGTATATCTTCTGGTGTGAGTATCGTGATGTCCGCAGCCCCGAGACCGCCCACGCAGATCACTACAAGACAATAAAGCCTGCATTTAAGCTCACCTCCTCAATCGCCTCGGGCCGAAAGGATGGTTATAAGCGAGTGGAGGAGTATCGTGGCAGAGTAACAACAGCTCGTACTTGTCGTAATGGCGATTGGTTCCTCTATGAGTTTGCCGAGCCTGTAAAGTGCCGTAAGATGGAGTTTGTGACGGGATATACACACATTGCACATCGTCTCTTCCCGACGGGTTACCTCGAGGCTAGCTACGATGGTAAAAGTTTCGAAAGGGTAGCGGCTCTGGTTGATGGCTGCGCCTCAATTGAGCAACCCGCCAAGCCTATTAAGGCTGTGCGCATCACCTCGACCACCGATCGCAACTCGGAGAAGGGTGTGGTGATTAACGCTCCTGTGGTTAAGCCCGTGCTATAGTCGCTCGGACTATACAACGTCGCGCAAAAAAGGTGGGTGTCCAAATCTCGGACACCCACCTTTTCTATCCCTTCTTGGCGGAGATTAGATTGAAATCTCTTTAATCTCGAACTTGAGAACACCGGCCGGAACGGTCACCTCTACAACCTCGCCGGCCTTCTTGCCGAGCAGAGCCTTTGCAATGGGGGTGCCGATTGCGAGCTTGCCCTCACGCAGGTTAGCCTCGTTCTCCGATACGATGGTGTAGGTCACCTCCTTGCCGTTGTTGTGGTTGAGCAGGGTAACCTTGCTCAGAATCTGAACCTTGCTCTTGTCGATCTTGCTCTCGTCGATAACGCGCGAGTTTGCGAGTGTATCCTCGAGCTTTGCAATACGCATCTCGAGCAGACCCTGAGCCTCGCGAGCTGCATCATACTCTGCATTCTCCGACAGGTCGCCCTTGTCGCGTGCTTCAGCAATAGCTGCAGCTGCTGCCGGACGCTCAACCGAACGCATGTGGTCGAGTTCGTCTTTCAACTTCTTGTAACCCTCGGCAGTAAGGTAGATAATCTCTTTTGCCATAATTTTTCCTATTTTTTGTTTTCTATACTCTGTTTGCTTGCGGTTGCCCTCTTTTTTGGCAACACAAAAAAATTAAGAACTCCGACTCCTCGCCGAGAATCGGAATCCCACATTTAATCTGTAGGCAAAGGTAGGGTTTATTTTTGAATTTGCAAATTATTTGGGCATAAATCGTGCCAACACAAAATCTTGTCGAGGGTCAGATTGCCTGCTTTGAGAGGTGTTGCCTTTCGGGGGCTAAAGTTCTGAAAAATAGAGAAGGAGCGCACCGACTTTAGCGGTGACGCTCCTCTTTTTCCGTGGTGCTAATATCCCTACTCCGTTGCTGCTGTGGGGAACTCAACCATATAGACCAGGTGCTCGAGCGGACGAAGGAAGTTGCGCTTGCCGAGCTTGGGAGAGTAGACGTAGCAGTCGATTGTAAAGACTTGGTTTGTGGCAGTGTCTACCGTCGAATAACTAACGAATGGGCCTCCCATAAAGTCGCCCGCTACATCCCACAGACCTCGCATCTCGACCCATAAACGACCCTCGATACGCATCACTCTGTGGTCGGGCTCATACTCGGCCAGGGTGGTCATATAAGATCCATCCGAAGGGCCGGGGATCTTCGCTGCGAATTTGTTGCGAGCGGCGGTCAGAGCCTTTACCGAAAGCGATTTTGGTCCCTCGTAGGGGTAGGTGTAGAGGAAGAATCCTTGGCTGGCCGTAGGGAATTCGTACGATGCCCAGAGGAAATCCTCGGTGGCATTTCTTAGCAAATAACCCTTCGGGATATGCATCTTAACGCCGAACTTCTCGTTGATAACCTTCTCCAATTCGGCAGAGCCGAATCTTTTGCCGAAATCGATGGTGCGATCTCTCTCCGCCGACTCCAAAACCTGTACTAAATTCTCGCCATTCTCAGCCAGCAGGGTGGTCAGAGCCTCAAGGCTCGGGGCTTGAGCCAGCATCACGATCTGGGGGTGGGCGGTTAGGTCATACTGCACGCCGATGCCCGTATTTTCAACCGTAGGATCAACGAGCAACTTGAGCACATTACGGTGGCGCTCAAGCAGGTTTTTGAAGTTTTCGGGAGCCACGCGCATAACGTCGTAGAGGGGCTCGTATTGGTTGTTTGTCGGTACGGGTTGGCGCAGGAAGTAGCGCAGCGTGTCGCCGGCCGAACTCTCCCAAACGTTATTTTTGCAGACTACAATAACCTCATAGGGTGCACCCTGCGAGGTCTGACCATCGCCCGACAGACGGTGAAATGCATCGCAACCGATCATCTGAATAGCCAAGGCTGCAATCACCATTGCGCGTAGAATCTTTTTCATAGGAGTTGTTTTTTAATCTTTATCACTTGCCAAATATACGAAATATTTGCCAAAGAGAGGTGGTTTGAAATAAAATATCTACATTTGCGGAGAGTAAATCCGTGTAGCGATGCTGAAAATTGTAGATAGAGTATTGAAATATATGATTCCGGACTCGACCTGGAAGATTGAGGATTCGGAGGGTGTCTATCTCACCTTTGACGATGGTCCGACTCCCGGCGTTACGGAGTGGATCCTTGCGACGCTCGAGAAGTACGATGCTAAGGCTACATTCTTCGTGCTGGGTAAGAATGCGGAGCTCTATCCCGACCTCTATCAGAAGATCCTCGATGCGGGTCACAAGATCGGCAACCACACCTACTCTCACCAGAAGGGCTGGCGAATGTCGCTTGAGCGCTATTTAGAGGATATCGACTGCGCGGATGATCTGCTCAAGAGCGAGCTCTTCCGCCCGCCTTATGCTCGAGTTACACCCTCGCAGATGAGGGCAGTGGCTAAGCGATTTAAGATTGTGATGTGGAGTATCGTTTCGCACGACTACAATCGCCACCTCTCGCCTCAGCGAGTGTTGCGTAATGTTCTCGATCAGATCGAGCCGGGCTCGATTGTTGTCTTCCACGATAGTGACAAGGCCTTTTGTAATATGAGCTACGCCCTGACCCGTACGCTCGAGTTCGTTAAGGAGAGGGGATGGAAGTGTAAAATTGTAGAGTTGTAGGGATATGAAGGTAATTGTTGCCATAACTGGAGCCAGCGGCTCGATCTATGCCCGATTGACCATCGAGGCTCTGCTGCGTGCGCCCGAGGTTGAGCAGATCGCACTGCTCTATAGCGATACGGCTCGAGAGGTTGTAGCCTTCGAGGGGGTGCAGATTCCCCAGAGCGAGAAGATAGTTATCTACGATAATCACGACCTTTTTGCTCCGGTGGCAAGTGGCTCGGCATCGTATGAGGCGATGGTTGTGGTCCCCTCGTCGGTCGGCACGCTCGGCCGCATAGCGCACGGTCTATCGCAGACCCTTATTGAGAGGGCTGCGGATGTGATGCTCAAGGAGCGCAGACGTCTACTGCTCGTGGTGCGAGAGGCTCCCTACTCGCTTATCCACCTGCGTAATATGACCTCGCTGACCGAGGCAGGCGGTGTGATTATCCCCGCTTCGCCCTCATTCTACTCTCACCCCTCGACTATCGAGGAGGCCTGCCTGACTGTTGTGGAGCGTATCATCGCTCAACTCGGCATCCAGCAGCCCCACTACGTCTGGAGGGGCGAGAAGTAATCTCTATTGCTTTACAAAGAGTAATCTTGATGTGTTGTAGCCACGTTGGCGGGCTATATCTATGATCATATCCAGAGTCGGTTGTGGTAGTTGTGTCGTGCGAGAGAGAATCCAGAGATAGTCTGGCGAGGAGCTGCCGACAAGTGCCCACTGATACTCCTCATCGAGTGCCAATACATTGTAATCCGAGTAGAAGAACCAGAAGAATGATACGCGCAGTTGCCCCGGGTGTTTACCTGCGTGGGCCTTGCCGTGGGAGGTTTGGCGCTTGCCCGTAATGGAGTTGATTCCGGTGTTCTCGACTGAGATCTTCCCCTCGGGAAGTAGTCGGTAGTAGGCCTCGCACTGCTCAAGATTGCGCTCGAAACGGTGGTCAAATCTTGCAATCTCAAACCAGCGCCCCATATAGCGATTCAGATCCAGCGATGAAACGGTTGTGCGGTCGATATGTCCCTGCGAGGAGCAGCCTACGCCGGCTATCAGCGCAGCACCTAAGAGTAAAAAATATCCCTTTTTCATATTGTGACGTTTTGTTACCTTGTCGGCGAGCAGATTTTGTGCCACAATAAAAAAGGCTGCCCGAGTTGAAATCGAACAGCCCTTATAGCTTTGTATATCAGATTACATCGAGATCTTCACGCCGACAAAGTATGTGCGGGGGAGTGCAGGACCATAGAGGTAGGATGCATCCTTTACAGCGCCGAAGTCAAGATCCTTCTGGTATTCATCAAAGATGTTCTTCACGCCGGCATTGACCTCGAGCGAGATAACCGATGTGATGTGGAAGGTGTATGAGAACTTTGCGCCTACGTCGAAGAACGACTCGGTGAGGGTCTCTGTATCGTTGGGCAACATTCCGGCATTGTGCTGTACGAGCATCGGACCGGTGTAGGTGCCGAAGAGTGAAGCCTTCAACCCCTTGTAGATATTGAAATTCGACGTGAGATAGCCATAGTGGTCGGGCGTGCGGAACATACGTGTCTGACCCTCGAGCTCGTCTGACCACTTCTCGGGCTCGCGGTAGCGGCTCTTCTGGAAGGTGTAGCCCATCTGAATCTCGAAGATGTCGCGTATGCCGAGCTTAAGCTCTGCGGTGAGTCCGCCAACGGTAGCTCCCGCAGCGTTTCGGCGCACATTGTTGATAATGGTGATGGGGTTACCCTCGGCATCTGTGCCAACGCTCTCACCCATCTTTTCGAGGATAAATACATCGTCGAGCATTGTGTAGAATCCCTCAAGCAGAAGGTTTGTTTGCAGACGACCAAAGCTGTGGTAGAGGTCTACCGATCCACTGATGCTGTGCGAATACTCCGGGCGCAGATCCTTCGCCAGCTCGATAAGCGAAATCGAGTGGTTCAGGGCGTCGATGTGCAGATCCTCGTTGTAGGTCTGGGGTGCGCGGTAGCCACTTGAGTAGCTGAGACGCAAACCTACAGCCTCGATGGGGCTATAGCGGATATTTGCGCGGGGCGAGATAATGGGCTTGCGGATAAGATCGTGCTTATCCAGGCGAGCGCCGATCAAGAGGTTGAGCTTGTCGCTCTTCCACTCGTTCTGCAGGTAACCGCCGTAGATGCTGATGCTCTGATCAAGGGTGCGATTTGTGGCGATATAGTAGTCGTGCAGGTGGTCGTAGTTGTACTCCACGCCGGCTGTGAGTTGGGTCGGAACGATACACTTGTAGTTGAAGGTGTACTGACCGCCCGCAACCGCCGTAAGACCCGAGGTGTTACCGTAGGCATTGGGGTTCATATCGGTGCCGAAGTAGCTGTCGCGCTTGATACCCTGCAGTGCGGTGTAGGCATTTACGCGGTGACGCGAATCGGGCGAGAAGTAGTCGAAACTGAGGCTACCTCCATCGATCTTATGGTCGAGCTGCTCACAGATGTCGGCCATATGAGGTGCTCTGTCGAGGTTATTTCCGCCACGACGGAACTCGTGGGTGTGGTGGTACTCGGCAGTGATACGCGAATAAGCCGAGGTCTTGTAGTAGGCACGGAAACCAACGGTCTCGGAGTTGAGTTTCGGGATGTCGGTGAAACCATCGAGGTTGCGGTCGTAGTCGTGGCGATCTCTCACCTGACCGAACAGATATGCGCCAAAGCGGTGGTCATCACTGACGAACGAACCGTTGAGCGAGGTGTTGAAGTCGGGCGTACCATCCTCGATAATGTGGGTAGTGTGTGCGAGCGAGAGCGAGTTTCGCATAGGCTCCTTGGTGATGATATTCACCACACCGCCAATGGCGTTCGAACCGAAGAGAGCCGAGCCTCCGTCACGGATAACCTCCACACGCTCGACCATCGCTACGGGCAGCTGCTCGAGTCCGTAAACCGAGGCCAGAGAGGAGAAGATGGGGCGGCTGTCGAGCAGCACCTGCGAATACTGACCCTCCAGACCATTGATGCGAAGCTGAGGAACGCCACAGTTGGTGCAGGTGTTCTCAACGCGCAAACCTGCCTGAAAGTTCATTGACTCGGCCAGGTTGTTCGAAGCGGTGTTCTCGAAGAGCTTTTTCGATACGATGTTCACCACGGTTGCGGTGTACTTTTTGTTCGTCTCGTTTCGAGTGGCCGACACAACAACCTCATCTACCGAGATATTCGACTCGGTGGTCTCGAAGTTGAGCTGAATATCCGAGCCGCAGTCAACCTTGATCTCCTGGCTCTTGCTCTCGTAACCGATGGCCGAGATTGTTACCTTGAGAGTGCCGACGGGGGCGTGATAGAGTGTGTAGTGACCCGTTGCATCGGTGGTGGTACCGACTGTGGTGCCGTCGATTGTGACGGTGATATAGGGTATATGCTGATTCGACTTTGAGTCGATTACGTGTCCGTGGATTGTGGCCTCGCACTTCTTGCCGACGCCGTGGTTGTGATTCTCCTGAGCTGTGGCAGTTACGCACAATGCAAGCACAAGAGCGATTGTAGAAAAGAGTTTTTTCATTCTCGTTTAAGTGTTTGTATAATAATTATAGGCACTCGTCTCCTAAGCGCAGGGGAACGAGCGACACAAAAGGGTTTAACTCCGTTAGGAGAGCCTTTGCATCTACTTATATATATTATAAAACACTTGCGGGTGGGGCTCGGAGCGAGTGGGCGAGGGTTGCTACCGAGATTATCCTCTTGCACGGCTTTGCTATGATTTCGCTCTTGAATCCCTCGATTGGACTGAGAGCAACAGTCGAGGTTGCGACCAGCGCGAGGAATGTTGCCAGGAACGAGATTGTCTGCAGTTGCGAAGAGGTGTGAGTGTGAGATGAGCCTGCAAGGGGGTGTGAGTGGACAATCTTCTCGCCGTTAACAAAGTGTTCGTGCGAAAAGAGGGTTGCACTGCACCAATACCACGCAAAGATGGCAAGTAGCATAGTGCCCAAAATTGTTATTTTACCCCTATTAGTTCTCATTTGCGGTGCAAAAATAAGAAAAATTTAATTTTTTTAGCAAAAAACTTGCGTAGAAATAAAAAATGCCTTACATTTGCACTCGCAATTCGGCACCGTAGCTTAATTGAATAGAGCATCTGACTACGGATCAGAAGGTTACAGGTTTGAGTCCTGTCGGTGTCACACTGAAAATCAACCACTTACAGCAATGTAGGTGGTTGTTTTGTTTTTGGGAGTCTCTCCGCTGTCAGGTTTGAAAATTGTTTTGTACCTTTGCGCCCCGATGTACAGCTTTGCAAAATACAGAGAACATTATGCCGCTACGTTGCGCCTAGCGTTGCCGATTGCCATCTCGCAACTCGGCCATATTCTCGTGCAGTTTGCCGACAACGTAATGGTGGGTCGCTATGGAGGCGATGATCCGCTGCCGTTGGCAGCCGTATCGTTCGGAGTGATGATCTCGTTCATCTTTTTTATCACGGCTCAAGGCTTGACGCTCGGACTTACTCCTCTGATTGGCGAACTGTATGCCCAGGGAGACAAACTTCGCTCGGCCTCCTATCTCAAACACGCCATTGTACTCTTTGCATTGCTGGGTGGACTCTTTGTTTGTGGGCAGATCTTTACCGAGCCACTGCTCTATCGTCTGGGTCAGCCGGTCGAGGTGGTCGATGCTGCAATGCCCTATTATAGGATGATGGCCTACAGCCTCTTCCCGATGATGTTGTTTAGTGCCTTCAAGAATTTCCTTGACGGTGTGGGCAATACGGTGGTGCCGATGGTTATAATGATGATCTGTAACCTGCTCAATATCCTACTCAATTTGGTATTTATATATGGTGAACTTGGCGCTCCGGAGATGGGCGTTGAGGGTGCAGGTCTGGCTACGCTGCTCTCACGAATGTTGATGCCGGTGCTGGGCGTTGGCTACTTTGCGCTGCGTAGTCGCTATCGTGATTATACATCGCTGCTCAAGAAGGTGCGATTGGGAGTGGAGGATTTCGCCTCGCTGATGAAGATGGGATTTCCGATTGCCTTGCAGATGTTGCTGGAGTCGGTGGCCTTCGTGCTTACGGGCGTTATGATGGGTTGGTTTGATGCGGTGGCAATAAGTGCCAATCAGATCGCTATGACCCTCGGAAATGCAGCATTTATGATTGTTGTGGCGGTGGGCTCGGCCGTGACTATCCGCGTATCGCATTGCTATGGCGCTCGAGATGTGGAGCGTATGAATCTTTCGTCAAAGGCTTCGTTGCATCTGGTGGTGTTGTGGAATACCTTTGCAGCTTTGATATTTATTTTGCTCAGGCACCTCATTCCGCAGATGTTTACCACCAATGAGGAGGTTATCGCCCTCGCATCGCAGTTGCTGGTGTTGGTGGCCTCGTATCAGATTTTTGATGGCCTGCAGTGTGTGAGTATCGGTATTTTGCGAGGATTCCAGGATGTGAAGATTATCCCGTGGATATCGTTCTTGGCATACATTGCCCTCAATATTCCCGTTGGGTATCTCTGTGGATTTGTACTCGATATGGGCCCCTGTGGAATATATCTCGGATTTCTGTTCGGATTGGGAACCTCAGCTCTGCTGGCGCTGAAACGTATTCGTCGTAAGATTGGCGAATTCCGCAAAATTATGGGATAGGAACTTCCATAATAAGTTGCGCCCGCCTCTCAGCCACCTCTTTTACCCCCCCCCACCTTAGTCGGGAGAGCCCGCAGCTATGCCTCCGGGGTGTAGCCGAAATCTTCGAGTAGGCGGCCGCTGCCGGCAGCGGCTACGGCAAGTTCATCGCAACGGTTGTTCTCGACTGTCGAGGCGTGACCCTTGACCCATACAAAACGTACATTGTGGCGACGATAGACCCTCAGGAATCGCATCCAGAGGTCGGGATTCTTCTTGCCCGAAAATCCCTTCTTCTCCCAGCCAAATACCCAACGCTGATTTACCGCCTCGACAACATACTTCGAGTCGGAGTAGATGGTTACATCGTTACCATCCTGCTTGAGGGCCTCCAACGCAACGCATACGGCCATCAGCTCCATACGGTTGTTGGTCGTGAGGCGGTAGCCCTGCGAAAGCTCCTTGCGATAGGGACCTGAGAGGAGGACTATACCATAACCGCCGGCACCCGGATTACCGAGTGCCGAGCCGTCAGTGTATATGGTTATTTGAGCCACAGTTGCTGCTCGATTATGCTTTCAGAGCCGCAAGTTGCTCCTTGATAGCGGTGATCTTAGCCTCGGCATCAGCCTGCTTTGCACGCTCGTTAGCTACGACCTTCTCGGGTGCCGACGATACGAAGCGCTCGTTCGAGAGTTTCTTCATTACGCTTGCAAGGAAGCCTTCGTAGTACTCCAGATCCTTGGTAAGGGTGGCGATCTCGGCCTCTACGTCGATCTTGTCACCCATCGGTACGAAGTACTGAGTAGTCTTGACGATAAAGCCTACGGCAGTGCTATCCTTCTCCGAAACCTTCTCTATCGACGAGGCGTTAGCCAACTTTGAGAGTACGGGCTCGAACTCTGCGGGGTAGTTCTCGTCGGCGATAACCTTCACCTCCAGAGCCTCCTTCTGAGCGAGGTTCTTCTGCTTGCGAATATTTCGGATTGCCGACACGGCCTCCTGCATAAGCTCGAAACGTGCCAATACCGACTCGTCGAACGCCTCTGCCTTAGGCATCGGGCTGACCATAATCGACTCGCCCTCTGCACGAGGTGCAAGTGCCTGCCAGATCTCCTCGGTAACGAAAGGCATGAAGGGATGCAGGATGAGCATCAACTTCTCGAAGAACGAGCGTGTAGCCTCGATTGTAGCTTGGTCGATAGGAGCACCGAATGCGGGCTTTACGATCTCGAGGTAGCGACCGCTGAAGTCGTCCCAGAAGAGTTTGTATGCAACCATCAGCGACTCCGAAAGACGGTACGACGAGAAGTTCGACTCGATCTCGGCGAGAGCCTGGTTGAGCTTGTGGCGGAACCACTCCACTGCCAAGCGGTTGTTCTCGCTCTGTGCGAGCGACTCATCCACGCTCCAACCATTGATCAGGCGGTATGCATTCCAGATCTTATTACCGAAGTTACGACCATTCTCGCAGAGCGACTCGTCGAACATAATATCGTTACCTGCGCTGGTGCAGAGCATCATTGCCATACGGATACCGTCGGCGCCATACTTGGCAATCAGATCGAGCGGATCGGGCGAGTTGCCGAGCTGCTTCGACATCTTGCGACCGATCTTGTCGCGTACGATACCTGTGAAGTAGACATTGCCGAAAGGCTTCTCGTTGCGGTACTCGTAGCCCGCCATAATCATACGCGCTACCCAGAAGAAGATGATATCCGGACCGGTCACC
>JAGBVQ010000090.1 GCA_017630245.1 Alistipes sp.
ATGAGTATTAAGTCCAAAGGTGTGGAACAGATCTTCCTTCAAGGCCTTACCCAGCGCCTTAGCCTCATCAATATTTGCTCGTGAACCATAGTAGCAGAATTTCGCTGTTTCACCTTTGGTCGCCTCAATAATCAGGGTGTTGTTAGGTGTAGAAAGGGTGTAATTCTTGGCATAAGAGCCGACTGCCACCAATAAAGCGACAGCCAGCAGAATAAGTCTCTTCATATTCAAAAGTGTTTTGTCGTTATTTTTGACAAATATAATACTTTATCTTGAAAAAAAAGGTATATATATCGCCGAAAAAGAGTATCTTTGCACACCTTTATAATAATACACCTATAATATGAAGAAAGAGTGGAATGATGTTCGTGAGTTTCACGAAAAGTTCGGCCATCCCGTTGCCGAGGAGCCTAAGATGATTGATCGCAAGCGTGCATTGAGCCGTGGCAAGTGGATGAATGAGGAGGTTGCAGAGTTTCTGATTGCAGACTCTATTTATGAGCAGGCCGATGCAATGATTGATTTGATGTACTTTGCGCTGGGTACACTCGTAGAGATGGGGCTTGAGGCAGACGAACTCTTCGATATCGTACAGAAGGCTAATATGGCTAAGCTCTGGCCCGATGGCAAACCCCACTACAACCCCAAGGATGGCAAGGTTATCAAGCCCGAGGGTTGGGAGGATCCCGCACCGAAGATTCGCGCATATATCGATAGCGTAATTGCAGCTAAGGCAAATAAATAAGAGATAAAAAGAGCTATATATGATTCTTTTGCTTGCGTATGCAGTTGTGGCGACCATCGTGGTATTCGCCGCAGTGAAGGCTTCGCACTATATCGACCTTATCGACCGTACAACCAAACTCTCGGGAGCATTTCTCGGAGGTGTGTTGCTGTCGGCTGTAACCTCATTGCCTGAGTTCTTTACGAGCCTTTCGGCAACCGTTTTCCTCGACAAACCTGCACTTTGTATAGGTAACATTCTCGGTAGCGATCTCTTCAATATTGCGATGCTCTCCACACTGGTGCTACTCGCAATGCGATCGTTCCGCCACGCACAGATTGGTCGCGGAAATATTATCGTGGCGCTCTATATGATTCTGATATACGGAGTTATGTTGCTCAACTATTTCGATATTCTCAACGTCGAGTGGCTGACAATCAACGTAATAACCTTTATATTTGTTGGAATCTATGCATTGGCAGTACGCCACCTTGCCAGCGAGAGCAGTGAGTGCGAGGCTTGTGAGGATGATGAGCCCGTAAAACTTACCTTGCGACAGATTGTTGCGCGATTTATCCTGACGGCGGTGGTTATTGTTGTGATGAGTGTGGTGCTGACCTACATTACCGATGCTATTGCAGCAAAATACAACCTTGGCGTAGGTCTTGCCGGTGCGATATTCCTCGGCGTGGCAACATCTCTGCCGGAGGTTGCATCGACCATTGCGCTGGTGCGTATGCGCAACTACGATATTGCGGTAGGAAACATCGTGGGTAGCAATCTGTTTAACTTTTTGGTGCTCTGTACGGCCGATCTGTTTACGCGTAGCAATGTCTACGATTATAGCGATTTCAATGTGGTAAAGCTACTCTTCTTCGGTGCTATAGCAACGCTCTTTACCGTGCCGATGCTTAAGTGTAAGGGGTGGGTTGTTCGCTCGTTATGCGCTGTTGCAATAGTGGCTTGCTATCTTGGATTTCTGCTCTGTAAGTAGCGCAAAATAGATAGTAAAATTGAGGGGTGCCCGACTATTCGCGGCACCCCTCTCTCATCAAAATAAACTAATCGAAAACTAACTTACTACTTGCTATTTATTCTGACGTGATTTATACTCCTGGCGAGCTCGAGTCACCAACTTATCCTCGATTTTGTAGAGTTTGCAGAGCTGCTTGGGGGTAATAACATCCTCGAAAAGCAGTATATAACTCTTACGAACCATTGCCTTGTTGATGGTGTTATCGAGTTGCGCCTTCAAAAACTCGTTAATATCCTTTTTGGTCGCATTCTCCCAATCGAGCCTTGTGGGTTTGGTATTTCCGAAGTGTATCGCCTTATCGTAATTGAGGTAGACCGGAGTGAACTTTTCAAACTGCTCATCCGTAAGCTTAAGCTCCTCCTTGATAATCTGCAGGCGAAGATCGAGTATCTCCTTTCTCTGCTGCATCTTTGCCTTCTGCTCCTCGGTTAATTGAGGTTTTTCGGGGGTTGTTTGAGGTTGAACCTCCTGCGCCAATGAGACTCCTACTGCCGCTACAGTAAGTAGCAATAACATCATAATTCGCTTCATAACTCTCTATTTTTTAAGTTGTTTATAATTTTATATCTACTCTATATCGATATTCTCAATATCGGTGTCATATTCGCTGACATACTCCCACAACATATCCGACGATACCTCCGAGAGCAATCTCTCGTACTGATTTTCGGGTGAGGTATATACCTCAAGCCATACTGCCGCACCGCATATTGCGAGCAGAGTAGCCGCCGCTAAGGCTACCTTATATATAATAGTATTGTGCCCTACTACCCTTTTCGCGCTTGCGCTCTTTGCTTGCGCCTTTGCCTGGGCAAAGAATCCCTCAGGTACACTGTATGGCAATCTCTTGCCTACGCTATTAAAATCAAACTCTTTCATCGCATCATAAACTCTTTTACACGCTGCTGCGCATAGTGATAATTTGTTTTGCACGCACTCTCGCTAATGCCCGTTACTTGGCTGATCTCGCGGTACTCCATCTCGTCGTAGTATCGAAGGTTGAATACCAATCTCTGTTTCGCAGGTAGTGAGAGTATCGCCTTCTGAAACATTGACTCCAACTCTTCCGGGCTATTTGCATCGCCTCGGTCGATCAGCCCCGAAAGCTCAGCTCCTACACTATCGAGAGTCACCCAGCGCCAGCGACACCGCTTTCGCAGTTTGTCGAGGGCTGTATTGGTAGCAATTCGGTAGCACCACGCTTTTAGTCCATCACTCTCACCTCTAAAATGGTCAATGGCGGCAAAGATCTTAAGCCACGACTCTTGTAGCGCATCCTCCGCATCCTCGTGTACCACGACCATACGGCGCAGATGCCAATACAGAGGCTCTGTGTAGGCTTCGACCAACAACGACAACCCTTCACTACGCCTTTCGGGTAGGTTGATCAATCGTACTATTTCGGCGCTATCGACTCTCATTTTTCTTATCTGCTTCCACTACTATAACGTAGCAGCTCGCATAAAGTTAAAACAAATTTACAAAAAAAGAGGGAGGGTGCTCAAATTTCATTGAACACCCTCCACTATTTATAGGTTAAAATCCTTACTCCAAGCCCAGATTGAAGACGATCTTCTGGCAGTAGGTCTGCTCAGGCGAGAGCAATACCGAGGGAAAATCCTCGTGGTTTACCGCATCGGGATAGTTCTGGCACTCGATAGCCACGCCCGCATAGTCGGCATAGCGACCTCCCGACTTGGTTATGGGACAACCGCCCGAAAGCCAGTTACCGGTGTAGACCATAGCACCTGCCTGCGACGAGAGGACTGTGAGCTTACGGCCTGTTGTCTTCTCGCGCAGTTCGGCAACCTTCTGCAAGATGTTGGGCTGCCA
>JAGBVQ010000091.1 GCA_017630245.1 Alistipes sp.
GCCGCAAGAAACTTGCGCCACAGGGATTAACTTCGCTATGCTCTGCTGCCGCATCGCACCGCTCGTTTTTCCCCTCCGCTCGCCGCGGGGCCTTCACAAAGAACTTCACTGCGCAAAAAGTTGATAAATCAACTCCTTTGTTTTCATAGCCTTGTGTCTGCAAGTAAACTTGCGCCACAGGCTACAAAAACAAAAGGTGTCGAATCTCGACACCTTTTTGCTTCGTATGTTCTTTGTAGTGGATAGGGGATTCGAACCCCTATGTCCTGCGTGAGAGGCAGGTATCCTAGCCCTTAGATGAATCCACCATAGCTTGGTTTTGCGAGTGCAAAGGTATACAAAATTTTTAATTTGCAAAAACTATACACAAAAAAAATGCATTTTTAGGTCATTTTTTTATAAATTATGCTTAATTTTGTCAAAATACCATATAAAAATAGCTTTATGAAGAGATTTTTTCTGATTCTTGCAATCATCATCACGCTACCCCTAACTCTCCTGGCGGAGAATAAAACCAAACATACCGAGTGGAGATTTGTAGCCCAGAACAAGGAGGGAGCCACCGGCGCCGAGTTTATTAAGGAGGGTCGCTATGCCCCCACCGTCGGCGAGAATGCCTGGATTCGTTTCGAGAGTAGCAACCCCATTGCACGACCGAGCCTGACGAAACGCTCCGAGCCGATATGCAGCAACACCCAAAAGGGAGACTGCTGGATCTTTGAGTTACAGGTTGACGATCTCAAGAAGGGCAGCATCGTTGACATCTGGTGTTCGTTCCACTCCTACCCCACAGGCACGGGACATCGTTTTGCCGTAGAGTATCTCGATGGCAAGAAGTGGCTGCCGCTGATGCCGATCGAGGAGGACGGCACCAATTTCCGCACATCGAAGACCGCCACCAGCAAATATTTCTGGCAATCGTTCCGCCTGCAAAAGAGCATCAAGGGAGGTCTGCTCTCGATCCGCATCCGCCAGATTGAGGAGCACGTCGGAGCTTGCTACATCTCGGGAGGTAACCGCTATCCGCAGATCACCACCTACCCCAAGATGAATACCAGCAAGAAGACCCGCATTCTCTTCATTGGCAACAGCTACACCTACTACAACAACTACCCTTACATCTTCAAGGAGATCGCTATGAGCGAGGGTCACTTCGTTGATTGCTGGATGTGTGAGAAGGGAGGTTGGACTATGACCAAGCATATGGCCTACACGCCCACAATCGAGGCTGTGGAGAAGGGCGGTTACGACTATGTATTCCTGCAGGACCAGAGCTATGAGCGCGTCTTCTCGGGCACCGAGAACGACTACGGCTCACTGAAGGGTATGACCGACATTGCGGCGTGGGTACGCAAATATAGCCCCAAGGCAGAGCCTATTATCGCCCTGACGTGGGGTCGCAAACACGGAGGCAACCACCTGCGCAAGCAGGACCTTCCGCTCGTAGAGAAGTACCCCTCGTTCTTCGCAAGTTTCGAGCATATGCAGGCACGCCTGAATGAGGTTGTCGAGATCGAGGCGAAGGCTATTGATGCAAAAATCGCACAGCAAGGTCCCGCTTGGCAGATAGCTCGCCGCGAGCGTCCCGATATCGACCTCTACGTCAAGGATGGCTCACACCCCTCGTATGCAGGTTCTTATCTTGCAGCAGCGGTTTCATATCTAACCATCTTCGGAGAGCCCTTTGGCGAGGATACCTCAAACGGAATCCTCGATGCAGAGGTGGCAAAGTACCTGCGTTCGGTTGCCGAAAGAGTGGTGCTCAAAGGCGAGCGTTAGAGGCTGACGCACAGAAAGACAAATCCCGTTCCGCAATACGCAGAACGGGATTTTTATTTTATAGTGCTAAAGTCAAGCCCCCTTAGCAGTTGCCAATCTTGGCTACGCGAGCCTCGTGGCGGCCACCCTCAAAATCCGATGCGAGGAAGGCATCAACCAACCCTACAGCCTCGTCATTAGAGATAAATCGTGCAGGCATCACCAGCGCATTGGCATCGTTATGCTGTCTGATAAGTTCGGCAATCTCCTTGCGCCAGGCCAGACCGGCACGCACGCCCTTATGCTTATTTAGCGTCATCGCCATACCCTCACCCGAGCCACAGAGCGCAATTCCGAAAGCCACACTGCCATCCTCGATAGCCACAGCCAGCGGATGTGCAAAATCTGCATAGTCACAACGCTCCTCAGAGTGGCAACCAAAGTCGACAACCTCATAACCTTTTGCCGACATATAGCCAACCAAGAACTCCTTCATATCGTAAGCAGCGTGGTCACACGCAAATCCGACAACCTTTTTCTTATCCATTTTTCGCAAAATTTGTTTTTGAGTTCACAAATATAATATTTTTTTCTCTTTAAGCGAGATAAAACGCTATTTTTGTGCCGTGAAGACACTTTTTATCATACTTGGTTCAGTCGCACTGGCTCTGGGAGTTATGGGGATCTTCGTTCCTCTGCTGCCCACTACACCGCTGTTGTTGCTCGCCGCCGCACTCTACTTCAAGAGTTCGCCGCGACTCTACGAGTGGTTGTTGAATCATCCCCGTCTTGGCGAATACATCCGCAACTTCCGCGAATATCGCGCCATTCCGCTTCGCGCAAAGATCGTATCGGTGACGCTGGTATGGATCACCATCGGCTACTGTATCATCTCGGTAGTCGAGGAGTGGTGGTGGGCTCAGGCTCTGATGTCAGCTCTTGCTCTGGCCATCTCGTCACACATTCTCTCGTTCGACACACTGAAAAAATAGGGTGCAAACTTAAAGTTCACACCCTATTATCCATAAATTACAGATCGCACTACTTCGCCGCACGCTTGCGATCGACCTCATTTAAGAGGATCTTACGCAGACGCATCGACTTGGGAGTAATCTCTACATACTCATCCTCCTTGATATACTCCAGAGCCTCCTCCAGCGAGAAGATCTTCGGAGGCACGATCACCGCCTTATCATCCGAGCCCGAAGCACGCATATTGGTCAGCTGCTTCGACTTGGTTACGTTCACCGTAATATCGTTGCTGCGAGTATGCTCGCCGATAACCTGACCCATATAGACCTCCTCCATCGGAGAGATGAAGAAGCGGCCTCGATCCTGCAGCTTATCAATCGAGTAGGCGTAAGCCGTACCTGTCTCGGATGCGATAATCGAACCAGCCGTACGCATCTCGATATCGCCAACCCACGGCTCAAAACCCTTCAGGCGGTGGCTCATAATCGCCTCACCTGCCGTAGCTGTCAGCATATTCGAACGCAGACCGATAATTCCGCGCGAGGGGATCGAGAACTCAAGGCGTGTACGATCGCCATCCGAAGCCATATTTGTCAGCGTACCACGACGACGTGTAGTAAGCTCGATAACCGTACCTGCATACTCATCGGGGCAATCGACCGTCATCTCCTCGATAGGCTCGCACTTGCAGCCGTCAATCTCCTTGATAATAACCTTCGGCTGACCCACCTGCAACTCATAGCCCTCGCGGCGCATAGTCTCAACCAAGACCGAGAGGTGCAGCACACCACGGCCAAAGACCACAAAGCTATCGGCATTAAGACCCTGCTCAACTCTCAGTGCAAGATTCTTCTCCAACTCACGATCCAGACGCTCCTTGATATGGCGCGAGGTCACATACTTACCCTCTTTGCCGAAGAAGGGCGAGTTATTGATCGTAAAGAGCATCGACATCGTAGGCTCATCAATAGCAATCGGGGGTAGCGGCTCGGGGTTTTCGAAGTCGCAAATCGTATCGCCAATCTCGAATCCCTCGATGCCGACCAATGCGCAGATCTCGCCACACGACACCTTATCAACCTTGGTCTTACCCAGACCATCGAAGACCATCAGTTCACGAATCTTACTCTTGACCATAGTCTTGCCATCACGCTTTGCGAGTGTTACGTTATCGCCGGCGTGAAGCTCGCCACGGGTAACCTTACCCACAGCGATACGACCGATATAGGGCGAATACTCGAGCGAGGTGATAAGCATCTGAGGAGTACCCTCAACCACCTGCGGCTCGGGAATCTCGTCGATAATTGCATCCAGCAGCGGCTGTATCGAGTCGGTCTTTTCGTTCCATTTATGCGACATCCAGCCCTGCTTTGCCGAGCCATAGATTGTCTTATAGTCGAGCTGCTCCTCGGTAGCATCAAGCGAGAACATCAGATCAAAGACCTGCTCGTTGACCACCTCGGGGCGGCAGTTAGGCTTATCGACCTTATTGACCACAACGATAGGCTTCTTGCCGAGCGAAAGAGCCTTCTGCAGCACGAAACGAGTCTGTGGCATCGTACCCTCAAAGGCATCGACCAGCAGCAGCACTCCGTCACACATATTCAGAACGCGCTCAACCTCACCACCAAAGTCGGCGTGACCCGGGGTGTCGATGATATTGATCTTATAGTCGCGATAGATTACCGAAACGTTCTTCGAGAGAATCGTAATACCTCGCTCACGCTCGAGGTCATTATTGTCCAAAATAAGATCGCCCGACTTAGATGCGTCGCGGAGCAGATTGCCCTGCAAAATCATTCTATCCACCAGGGTTGTCTTACCGTGATCGACGTGGGCGATGATTGCAATGTTGCGCAATTTTTGCATATAAAACTGAATTAACCGCGCAAATGTAACAATAAATCGTGAAAAATATTCTATTTTTGTTTGCAAAAACCAAGAAACGACTATGATACACTCGCTGAGAGTCGCCGAAAGAAGCGATATACATATAGGTCGCACGGAGGATCTGCTCCCTTCGCTACTGCCCGACAGTAGGGTTATAGTCATCACTGATGCCAACATCGACCGCCGCCAGCACCACCTACTCAAAGATCTGGAATACATAATGATAGGCACGGGCGAGAGTATCAAAACCCTCCACACCGTGGAGACCATTTATCGCCGTTTCGTAGAGTTAGGCATCGACCGAGAGTGCTTTGTTCTGGGCATTGGCGGTGGCATCGTTACCGACATTACAGGTTTCGTTGCCTCGACCTATATGCGAGGTTTGCGCTTCGGTTTTGTTTCGACCACGCTGCTCGGCCAGGTCGATGCGAGCGTTGGCGGAAAGAATGGAGTAAATCTCGACGGCTACAAAAATATGGTCGGCACTTTCAACCAACCACAATTCGTAATCTGCGATCCGACCCTGCTCGGCACCCTACCCGAGCGTGAGTTTCGTGCGGGATTAGCCGAGATTGTCAAGGCCGGTATCATAGCCGACCGCTCACTCTTTGAGCGCTTGGAGAACAACTCGTTCGAGGTGTTGCTCTCCGACCACGAACTGCTTGGCGAGATTATCCTCGCCGCCATTAAGGTCAAAGCCGATATTGTGGATCGCGACGAGAGGGAGAGTGGCGAAAGACGCAAACTCAACCTCGGCCACACCTTTGCGCACGCCATCGAGAAACTATCCTCGCAGATGAATCACGGAGAAGCGGTAGCCGTCGGCACTGCATTTGCCGCCCGCCTTGCCGTAAAGCTGGACCTACTCCCCGCAGAGGATGCCGAGCGCATCGAGCACCTTCTCTCTTCATTCGGATTCTCACTCACCGCCCCCATCCCTGTAAAGCGCCTTGTGTCAGCCATTTCCAAGGATAAAAAGAGCGACGGCGATGCAATTCACTTTGTCCTACCAACCGCCATCGGAGAGTGCGAAGTTCGCCGAATGTCAATAAACGAGATTGCCGCTCTGGTCGAAACTCTTTAGGTTGATATCAATAAATATAGGTTAGCCCATCATTCGCCACAATGATGGGCATATTTTTTGAGTAGGCTGCCAAAAGATATACATTACCAACTAAAAACACGATAAAGATATGGAGATTGTAAGAGTACACGCCCGCGAGATTCTCGACTCGCGCGGCAACCCCACCGTGGAGGTAGATATCCTGACCGCCTCGGGAGCCTTCGGCCGAGCCTCGGTGCCGAGTGGTGCCTCCACGGGAGAGAACGAGGCCCTCGAGTTGCGCGATGGCGACACCACGCGCTACTGTGGCAGAGGGGTTTCGCAGGCGGTCAAAAATGTAAATACCGAAATTGCGCCCCACCTGTTAGGTATGAGCGTCTGTGACCAGCGAGGCATTGATCGAAAGTTGATCGAGATAGACGGCACCCCCACAAAATCCCGACTCGGAGCAAACGCTCTACTCGGTGTATCGCTGGCCGTAGCCCACGCTGCCGCCGACCACTTCGGCCTGCCGCTATACCGATACATCGGTGGCACCAACGCCCGCCGACTGCCTATGCCGATGATGAACATTATCAACGGAGGATCACACTCTGACTCCCCTATTGCCTTTCAGGAGTTTATGATTCGCCCTGTGGGGGCTAGCAGCTTTGCCGAGGCACTACGAATGGGTGCCGAGATCTTCCACTCACTCAAAAAGGTACTTCGCACGCGCGGTCTTTCAACTGCCGTGGGCGACGAGGGAGGCTTTGCCCCACTGCTTGGCGGCACAGAGGATGCCCTCGACACAATCCTCGAGGCGATTCGCGCAGCCGGCTACACACCACGCAAAGATGTAATGTTGGCGCTCGATTGTGCCTCTTCGGAGTTCTACTGCAACGGCATCTACGACTACTCCACCTTTGAGGGCAAGAGTGGTGCCAAGCGCACCTCGGAGGAGCAAGCCGAGTATCTGGACCGTCTGGTCGAGAAGTACCCCATCGACTCTATCGAGGATGGTATGGCCGAGAGTGATTGGGAGGGCTGGAAGTTGCTAACCAAGCGCTTAGGCGAGAGTTGCCAGCTTGTAGGTGACGATCTCTTCGTGACGAACGTAAAGTTTCTGCAGCAGGGCATCGAGCTCGGCTGCGGCAACTCGATACTTATTAAGGTCAACCAGATCGGCACCCTCTCCGAGACGCTCGATGCAATCGAGATGGCGCAGCGTGCCGGCTACACAACCATAACCTCACATCGTTCAGGCGAAACGGAGGATACCTCCATTGCCGACATTGCCGTAGCCACCAACTCGGGACAGATCAAGAGCGGCTCACTCTCTCGCTCGGATCGCATGGCCAAGTACAACCGCCTGCTCCGCATCGAGGAGGAGCTCGGATGCAATGCCACGTTTTAGCGTGATTGCAACGCAACAAAAAAAAGGTGCCCGCAAAGGACACCTTTTCTTATTGTGTTATAAGGATTTACTACTCCTCAGCTACAACCGAAAGCTTGATGGTAGCCTTAACCTCGCGGTGGAGCTTAACGCTTGCCTCGTACTCGCCAACGGTCTTGATAGCGTCAACGGTTACGTTCTTGCGGTCAACAGTAACATCCTTTGCGAGGAGTGCCTCTGCGATATCAGCCGAAGTGATAGCACCGAAGATCTTACCCTCCTCAGCCTTAACAGTGAAGGTGAGCGGGAGGTTAGCAATCTTCTCAGCCAAAGCCTGAGCGTCAGCGAGGATCTTAGCATCCTTGTGAGCGCGCTGGCGGAGGTTCTCAGCGAGTACCTTCTTAGCCGATGCAGTTGCAGCCTTTGCGAAGCCCTGAGGAATCAGGTAGTTATTCGCATAACCGGGCTTTACATTAACGATATCGTTAGCGTAGCCCAAATTCTCTACGTCTTTGATCAAAATAACTTCCATAGTCTATCCCTCCTTATTTCATACAGTCAGTTACGAACGGCAGAATTGCAAGGTGACGCGCACGCTTAACAGCCTGAGCAACCTTCTTCTGATACTTCTGCGAAGTACCTGTAAGACGACGGGGAAGAATCTTACCCTGCTCGTTGAGGAACTTCTTGAGGAACTCACCGTCCTTATAATCTACATACTTAATACCGAGCTTCTTGAAGCGGCAGTACTTCTTCTTCTTAACATCCACCGATACGGGGTTCAGGTAGCGGAGCTCGCCAGCCTGTGCATTGTTTACATTTGCCATAGTTTACTCCTCCTGCGATTTGTTAGCAAGCTTTGCGCGACGCTTTGCCGAGTACTCGACAGCGAACTTGTCCTGCTTGAAAGTTAAGAAACGAATGATACGCTCGTCACGACGGTAGTTAGTCTCGAGCTTGTTGA
>JAGBVQ010000092.1 GCA_017630245.1 Alistipes sp.
ATCAGATCGAATCCGAGAGTATCATCAGAGGTCGTACATCCCGAAAACAGAGCGATTGCCGCAATCGAAATCGCGGCAACACAATTCACTATTCGGCGCAGACTAAATCTCTTCATAGAAACGGTTGTAATTATCGTAATAACCCTCCTCTTCGGGCGAGATGTACTCCATCACAGGCTTACCACTCGCACGAGCGATATCGGCCACGGCTGCATCCACTCCCTCCGAAGCAATTACCACACCATCGGCATAACCTATAACGAAGCGATAGAGATTTTCGTATGAAGCCTCGTCAAGAATTGAAAGATTTTTATCCTTCACACCCTCACCGGCGATCTTTTCACGCAGGCCATTAAGGGGTTGGTTAAACTTATCGTCGTAGAGCGACACTACAATCTTCAGATCCTTGAAGAGCGGATCGTCGTGGAAGACCTTCTTCAAATAGATAGGCACAATAGCCGAGAACCAGCCGTGACAGTGCACTACGGTCGGCGACCAGTGCAACTTCTTGACCGTCTCGAGCACGCCACGCGCAAAGAAGACCATACGCTCGTCGTTGTCCTCGAACTCCGCACCCGCCTCATCGACCAGCACAGCCTTGCGAGCAAAGTAGTCATCGTTATCAATGAAGTATATCTGGATTCGAGCCGAGGGAATCGATGCAACCTTGATAATGAGCTGGTGGTCATTATCGTCAATAATCAGGTTCATACCCGAGAGACGGATAACCTCGTGCAACTGATTGCGACGCTCGTTAATACAGCCGTAGCGCGGCATAAAAGTACGCACTTCATTCCCACGTTCCTGCATAGCCTGCGAGAGGGTACGACAAAGACGCGACTCCTCAGTTTCAGGCAAGTAGGGCATTATCTCCTGACATACGTACAATATCTTGTTATTTGCCATACGTTCGTTGTTGTTTAGATAGCAAAGATAGTGATTTTTTCGGGATTTTTATCTCTTGTATCAAAAAAGCTAGAGGATCAGCATTGCATCGCCATAGGTACCGAAGCGGTAGCCCTCCTCCTTTGCGATCTTGTAAGCATTCATCACCAAGTCGTAGCCGCCGAATGCAGCAATCATCATCAACTGCGTCGAGTAGGGCAACTGGAAGTTGGTAACCATTGCATCTGCCACCGTAAACTCGTAGGGATGGAAGATAAACTTATTAGTCCAGCCCTCCATCGGGTTGATCATACCTCGGGTCGAAACTGCCGTTTCGAGCGTACGCATCACGGTCGTTCCGATCGAAACCACCTTGTGGCCACCCTCTTTTGCAGCGTTCACCGCCTTAGCAGCCTCCTCGGTCACGAAGAACTGCTCTGAATCCATCTTGTGCTTCGAGAGATCCTCGACATCCACCGTACGGAAGTTACCAAGACCGACGTGCAATGTTACGAATGCGCGATCCACACCCTTGATCTCCATACGCTTAAGCAGGTGCTTCGAGAAGTGAAGACCAGCTGTCGGAGCGGCAACAGCACCCTCCTTATCGGCGAAGATTGTCTGGTAGCGCTCGGCATCCTCCTCCTCAACCGTCTCGCGCACCCAGCGCGGCAGCGGAGTCTCACCCATACGATAGAGCGTCTCCTTGAACTCCTCGTAAGAGCCATCGAAGAGGAAACGCAATGTACGACCACGCGAGGTGGTATTATCGATAACCTCGGCACCGAGGATATCATCCTCGCCGAAGTAGAGTTTATTTCCGATACGAATCTTGCGGGCAGGGTCTACCAAAACATCCCACAGGCGCAGCTCCTTATTGAGCTCTCGCAGAAGGAAGATCTCGATCTCGGCACCGGTCTTCTCCTTATTACCATAGAGGCGTGCAGGGAAGACCTTAGTGTCGTTAAACACAAAAAGATCCTTCTCGTCGAAGTAGTCCAAAATCTCTTTGAATACGCGATGCTCGATAGTTCCATCCTTACGGTTAAGCACCATCAGGCGCGACTCATCACGGTTGTCGGCAGGATACTTCGCCAACATCTCGGGCGAATAATCATATCCGTACTGCGATAATTTCATCTCTTATATTGGTATTATAACTTTGTTATCCTCCAAATCCGACTGCGTCAAAACAAAACGACAATCAAGAACTATACGATAAAAACTCTTTTTTGTTTCACTCAGCCTCAAGATTTTTCAGAAAATCATCGAGTTGCCACGCATTTTCGACGGTAAAACCACCGCTTCGCGTGCGACGCAGAGCCGTAAGATATGCTCCACTCTCGACCGCCTCGCCAATCTCACCCGCCAGCGAGCGGATATATGTACCCTTGCTGCAGCGCACTCGGATCGAGATATCGGGCATCTCGTAACGGGTCAACTCCATTTCGTAGATATTGATAAGGGCCTTCTTCAGCTCGATCTCCTCACCGGCGCGGGCAAACTCGTATGCACGCACACCCTCCACCTTCTTTGCCGAGTAGAGAGGCGGAGCC
Organism: Alistipes sp.; assembly: GCA_017630245.1. Taxonomy (GTDB): domain Bacteria; phylum Bacteroidota; class Bacteroidia; order Bacteroidales; family Rikenellaceae; genus Alistipes. Next base: position 2,442 of record JAGBVQ010000092.1, read on the forward strand.
TGCAATCTCTCGCCCGAGAGCGAGCGCAGCGCCTCCTCAACGGCCTCGCGGGAGATATGGTCAGTGGGATAGGTTTTATCGACCGGATGCTCCATATCAAAACTCGGAGTCGTAGCTCCCAACTTAAGATCGGCCGTATACTCCTTCTCCTCGGCCTGCAGCTGCTCGACCATCTTGGTAGCCTTGCCAATGCAGACAATCAGAATACCCGTAGCCAGCGGGTCGAGCGTACCGGCGTGACCCACCTTGATTTTGCGATAACCCTTACGACGCAGGGCGAACTTTATCTTACGAACAACATCGGCCGAAGTCCACTCATAGGGTTTGTCGATAACGGCAATATAGCCCTCCTCGAAGTTGTGGTCAGCAAGTGAAATATTTTCTGTCATAACAGATTAGATAAGATTACAGATGATTGAAACGATACCGGCCAGAGCGCAATATGCGGCAAACCATATAAGCTTTCCGCGCTTAACGATACCTATCATAAACTTGCAGGCAAGACAGCCCACAACAAATGCCGACACAAATCCTGCTGCCATAGGCGCAAAACCGATTCCGCCCAAAGCGACCTCGCCCTTAACGATATTGAGAAACAACTCACCCAAAATCGGAGCCAGCACCATCAGGAACGAGAATGTAGCCACCGCCTCCTTCTTATTGCCAAGCAGCAGACCCGTAGCAATGGTCGAACCCGAGCGTGAGAGTCCGGGCATAGCCGCAACCGCTTGCGCCACACCGATAATGAAGGCGTCACGATAGGAGATCTGCTCCTTCTCGCGCGGTCGAGCATAGTATGCAAATGCAAGCAGGGCTGCCGTGAGTAGCAGCATAGCTCCCACGATGGTCAAGATGTAGGGAGAGGAGAGCATTGCATCGAAATAATCCTTAAACGCAAAGCCCACAATACCGATAGGGATCATCGAGATAACGAGTTTAATGATATAAGCCTGCTCGTCATTAAACCTCTTGGAAAAGAGTCCGCAAAGCAGACGCTTCACCTCACTCCAAAGCACTACAATCGTACTGAGCACGGTGGCAGCGTGCAGCGTCACATCGAAGAGCAGATTCTCCTCTATCTCAACTCCGAGCAGCGCCTTTGCAATCTGCAGGTGTCCGCTACTTGACACGGGCAAGAACTCGGTCAATCCCTGAACAATGCCCAAAACTATAGCCTCGATAATCTCCATATTTACACTCAATTTGAGGTTTGCGGTTGCAAAGATAACGTTTTTCTTCGAAAGCGCACACCCCTCCCGAAATCAATCGATCCATAAGCACAAAAAGAGGGGCTTTTGCTCACATTCACAGCAAAGCCCCTCCTCAATTCCGACACTCGTCTGCTACTTGTCGAGCGCAAGCTCAATCTTCGGGTGCTGATAGTCTATGTGCCACATATTCTCAACCTCAAAAATCGGAGGCAGATACTCGCCACTCTCTTTATTCTTGCCCAAGTCTATCAGCAACGACTTAAACGGCTCCAGAAGATAAATACGATGTCCCAAACGCAAAGTCATTGCGACCGAACTGTTGTTGGTAAGGCGGAAGGTGCGACCATCCTCAGCAGTTTTAACCAATCGGCAATCCACAGCCGCATTCAGGAACTCGCTGAGCCACATCTGCTCGCCGATCAACGCACCACCCGCAAAGGCGATTGTGCGACGATCCAGAATAGCCTCTTTTATCGACGCCTCCGTCAGCTCGTTTGCCAGGACCAAAGTCATCGTACGGAAACGATCAACAGCGCCATAGCGTCGTTCTGTCAAATAGTGCTCATCGGTATTGGCAAACATCGTCAGCCCCTCATCAATACAACGGCGCACAATCGGGGGATAGAATCCGGTTCCATTAACCACCTCAACACCATCGACCAGACCCTCGGCATAGACCTGCTGGTGAAACTCGGTCTTGTCGCAAGTCTTGCGGCGATACGCGGGGTGATTGTGAATAACGATACCTCCCTGCGCCTTTGCCTTACGAAAAGCCTCTGCGGGGTCTGCATCGAAAGCCGCATCTATATCTTGCAAGAAGAGCATATTGAAGTGTCCGATAGTTTCTGCCTTACGGGTAATCTCGCCACCCTTAACCAGCAACATCGGGAAGCCCTCCTTCTCTAACTGAGCCACCGCCTCTTCGTGAATCTTGTTGTGGCTCACTTTCGCCATTCTGTAATTGATGACAGTCGAATCCTTCATCGTGATTGCCTTAATCACATTTTTCACTCCCGAATGATGCTCATAGTGGTCGGTAATCGCCACGATATCCAAGCCATCCAGCCACGCCTCCATCACACGGCCTGCGGGGTTCACCTTACCATCTGAATATGTGGTATGAACGTGAAAATCACCCTTGTAGCAGGTATAACCCTTCACCTGTGGCAAGATTATCTCCGTACGATTGGCCTTTGTCGTCCTGGCAAATGTTGTCACTTGCGGGATAGTTTTTTGTGCCGATGTTGTAAAGACGTATAGCGCCACAAAGGCAAGCGTCATAATCATCCTCTTCATAAGTTATAGTTTTATGGTTATCTACATTTCTATCGTGTTCTAATTACAAAATTAGTAAAAAAATCCCATCACATCAAAGGATGGGGTGACAAAAACGCAATAGCAAATCCACATTCGCAAAGCTCGCACATCGAAAAAACGCATATCTTTTATATGTTTTTGTTTGAGATATGCTTTTTTTCTTTAACTTTGCATAGCAAAGATCGAAAATTTACTAAAACCTATAAAACTTACAGTATGGATAGATTAGAATTTCTGAAGAGATTAGGAGTCCTCACCGTGGGTGCATCGCTCATTGGCGTTGATGCTAAAGCGATGGTATCGGACGAGGACATTCTCGAGGATGCAATCCCCGAAGTGGCTGCATCAGAGAGAATTGGCACCACTATCGAGCCCCTCGAGGCTGTGGTCCCGAAGCCCATTACAGTTCTTGTTATCGGTGCAGGTAGCCGCGGTTCGACCTACGCTCGCTACGCCGAGAAGTTCCCCAAGGCGATGAAGGTTGTCGGTGTTGCCGATCTGAACCCCTACCGTCGTGAGAGAATGCAGAAGACTCACAACATCCCCGCCGAAAATCTCTTTGCAGATTTCAACGATGCACTCGCAAAGCCGAAGATGGCAGATGCAGTGATCATCGCTACTCCCGATAATCTCCACTACGAGCCCTGTATGAAGGCTTTGGCATTGGGCTACGACGTTCTTCTTGAGAAGCCCGTTGCACCGACCGAGAAGGAGTGCCGCGACATCCTCAAGCAAGCCAAAAAGTACAACCGTATCGTTGCCGTTTGCCACGTTTTGCGTTACGCACCCTACTTCCGCGCATTGAAGGAGGTTGTTGATTCGGGCGCAATCGGTGATCTGGTTAGCATCCAGCACATGGAGCCTATCGAGCACAAACACATGGCTCACTCGTACGTTCGCGGTAACTGGCCGTTGTCGGAGAAGACTACTCCGATCATCTTGGCTAAGTCGTGCCACGACCTCGATATTATGCGTTGGATCGTGAACAAGCCTTGCGAGGTTATCTCGGCTGAGGGTTCGCTCCACCTCTTCCGCAAGGAGAATATGCCTGAGGGTGCAACCGAGCGTTGTACTGACGGCTGTCCGCACGAGAAGGAGTGCCCCTATTCGGCTATCCATATCTACGTCGAGAAGCAGAAGCACCTCCACGTATTCGACTTGCCGCGTAAGGATCCGAAGCTCATCCTCGAGAAGCTCAAGACTACAAACTACGGCCGCTGCGTATATCGTTGCAATAACGACCAGTGTGACCACTATGTAGCAACTATCCGCTTCAAGGATAATGTTACCGCAAGCTTTACTATGGATGCCTTCACTCCGTGGGGAGGCCGCCGCACCCGCATTATGGGTACCAAGGGCTTTATCGAGGGTGATATGAAGACCTTTAAGTTCTATGACTTCCGCTCGGGCCACACCAGCGTATGGGATCAGAAGGTTAGTGAGATCGCTGACTACAAGGGTTCGGGCCACGGTGGTGGTGACCACGCTCTGGTACGCGACTTCGTTCGTGCCGTATCGGCTCAGGATGAGAACTTGCTTTCGAGCACCATCGACGTTTCGATCGAGAGCCACGTAATGGGCTTTATGGCAGAGAAGAGCCGTAAGTCGATGAAGAAGATGAAGGTTGAGTAATCAACCCCAATTCTGATAATGCAACACCCCGCATCAAATTCGATGCGGGGTGTTTTGTTTAGCACGAAGCCAATACTATAACCTCACTAAAACTCCGAAGTAAAGTAGAAGCGGATATCCTTAAAGTTCTCCTGCGCGAGTGCGAGTGCATAGCTCGTATCGGCAAGGAATACATCACGGCCGTGCTTATCCACTGCCATATTGGTATGCTTACGACGCTTGAAGTCGGCAAGTTGCTCGGCGTTATCACTCTCGATCCAGCACGCCTTATATATAGATATAGGTTCCCAGCGACACTTTGCACCATACTCGTGCTCGAGACGATATTGGATAACCTCAAATTGAAGCTGACCCACGGTGCCGATAATCTTGCGACCATTCAGATTCGAGGTAAAGAGCTGAGCAACACCCTCATCCATCAACTGATCAACACCCTTAGCCAGCTGCTTAAACTTCATCGGATCGGCATTCTCGATATAGCGGAAGAGCTCAGGCGAGAATGAGGGGATACCTGTAAACTTGAGCTTTTCGCCTTCAGAGAAGGAGTCGCCAATCTTGAATGTACCCGTATCGTGCAGACCCACGATATCACCTGGATAGGCGAAGTCGATCACCGACTTCTTCTCGGCCATAAAGGCTGTGGGCGACGAGAACTTGAGTTGCTTACCACTGCGAACGTGCAGATAGTTCTTATTGCGCTCGAATGTACCCGAACATATCTTCATAAAGGCGATACGGTCGCGGTGGTTGGGATCCATATTTGCGTGAATCTTGAAGATAAAACCACTCATCTTAGCCTCATCGGGATTCACGGGGCGATTCTCGGTAGTCGAGGGGCGGGGCGAGGGAGCAATGCGGATAAAGCACTCCAGAAGCTCGCGCACGCCAAAGTTATTCACGGCCGAGCCGAAGAATACGGGAGCGATTTCACCACGCAGGTAGCCCTCGTGATCGAACGGATCGTAGACTCCCTCCACAAGCTCGACATCCTCACGCAATTGGTTAGCATAACGCTCACCGATATACTCATCAAGGATGGGCTGCGAGATATCCTCAATCTCTACGGTCGAGGCATCGGCCGTCAGACGCTCATCGCTGGTGAAGAGCGAGAGGTTATGCTCATAGAGGTTATATACACCCTTGAATGTGGGGCCACTCGAGATGGGGAACGCCAGCGGGCGCACGCCGATCTTCAGCTCGCGCTCCACCTCATCCAGCAGATCGAAAGGCTCCTTGCAGGGACGGTCGAGCTTATTGATAAAGACAATCACGGGGGTCTTACGCATACGGCAGACCTCCATCAGCTTACGGGTCTGAGCCTCAACACCCTTCGCTCCGTCGATAACGATAATTACCGAATCAACGGCAGTGAGCGTACGGTATGTATCCTCTGCGAAATCCTCGTGACCGGGGGTGTCGAGAATGTTGATTTTCACATCCTTATATTCGAAACCCATAACCGACGTAGCAACCGAGATACCGCGCTGACGCTCGATCTCCATAAAGTCCGACGTTGCGCTCTTGCGGATCTTGTTACTCTTAACGGCACCTGCGACGTGGATAGCACCTCCGAAGAGGAGCAACTTCTCGGTCAGCGTGGTCTTACCCGCATCCGGATGGGCAATAATTGCAAATGTTCTACGGCGTAAAATCTCTTCCTGTAAAGTCATATATCTATTATCTGTTTCTAATTTTTAATGGGTGGGTAATCTATTGTGTAGTGCAGACCTACCGACTCGTGGCACTCGCGAGCCTGCTTGATTGTAAGGTATGCCACAGCAATCATATTG